>NZ_JBEYSL010000001.1:0-49683 GCF_040642735.1 Micromonospora sp. NPDC047753
GCTGGGCCGGCACCCGCGGCCGGTCGGCCACCGCGCGCCCCTGGCGGTGCGCGGCGTCCCAGGTCAACGCGAGCAGTACGCCCACCGCGGCCGCGACCACCAGCGTCAACCGGGTCGGCATCATCATCTCGACCAGCGGCAGGTCGTCCGACACGTACGACCACGGGCCGCGCACGCCGGTCTCCACACCGTTGAAGCGCACGAACGGCCCGATCGCGGCCACGCTGAACACCACGATGAGCACCGCGGCGATCCGGGCGGCCAGCGAGCGGCGTACGAGCAGCACCAGAGCCACCACCGAGAGCAGCACCAGCGGCCAACCGAACCAGGTGTTCTGCTCGGTCAGACCGATCGTCTTCTCCACTGCCGGGTCACCGGCCCAGGTGTCCCTGGCGAACGTGACGAAGGCGACCAGGTCCTCGCCCCAGTTGTGGAACACGCCACCCTGCAGGCCCCGGTAGGACTGCGGGCCGTTGAACTGGAACCAGATCGGGTACGCGGTGAGCACCAGCGCCAGCCCGCCGGCGACGCCGAGTCCAGCCAGGAAGGTGCCGGCGGCGGCCCGGGTGGCGCGCGGCCGCTGCACGGCGTACGCCAGCACGATGACCAGGCAGGCCAGCGCGGTGAGCAGCAGCATCTCCTCGTTGATGAAGATCTGGTACGCCACCAGCGCACCGAGCACGAGGCCGTTGCGTCGCCACCGGCCCGGCTCACCCAGGGTCAGCACCCGCACCACGATCAGCGGGAGCAGGAAGTTGGAGACGAAGTTCGGTTGGCCGTTGGCGTGGTGGATGATTCCCGGCGCGAAGCCGAGGAACGCGCCGCCGACGAACGCCGCCGCCCGGGAGCGCACCAGGTGGCGGGAGAGCATCCAGTACCCGGTGCCGGCGGTGGCGGCCAGCGCCGCGCCCAGGTAGACGGCGTACATCACCTGGGGGCCGAGCAGCATGGTCAGCGGGGCCAGCGGCAGGGTCACCCCGAGCAGCGAGGTGTTGGCCATCATGTTCACCCCGTCCGGGGCGTTCTGACGGGCCGTGAACAGCGGGTTCTCCAGGTGCCGCACCGAGTACTCGCCGTGCGCGAACAGCCACTCGAACCAACTGTGGTCGGTGGGCAGGTGCGAGGAGACCCGGCCGTTGACGTCACCCCAGTAGTTGAGGCAGACGAAGACGCCCAGCAGCACATAGGCTCCGAGGGCCAACAGGTCGGCTCGGGCCGGACGGCGTCGAGGCCGCCGTGTCGACTCGGCCTCGACCGGGTCGGCGTCGGTCACGGGAATCAGCGAAGGGTCTACCACCGGCACAGCCACGACGCGCCATCGTACAGGCGGGGTTCCGTCACTTTTGCCGGGCCGGTGCGCTGACGGTCGGTTTGCCGGACGGTGACTCGTCGGCCAGCCTTACCTGGTGACGGAAGGACGGTCGTTGTCGATCATCGAGCTGGGCGAGATCAGCGACGAGCCCACGTCGGCACCTCCGGTTCGCCGCCCGCGCGCCGTCGATCGCCCGCTGCGCAGCGCGACTGTGTTGCTTCTCAGCCTGGTGATGCTGGCCGGTGCCGCGCCGCCGACGCAGCGCACGGTGAGCGTGGTGCCGGGGTCGCGGATGGCCACCGCGTATCTGGCCGGGGACGGGGTCTACGTGGTCGATCCGCCGGCACCCGACGGGGAGCGGTACCTGACCGCGTACGCCCAGCCGGCACCGACCGGCGTCGGGGTGCGGCGGCGGTGGCAGGCGCCGCTGGCCCGCACGGCCAACTACCTCGAGGTCCGGGTCGAACGGGGTCTGGTGCTGGCGCTGGCGGTCAACGCCCCGAACCGGCGGTTCCAGACCACCGCCTTCGACAGCGCGACGGGCCGGCAACGCTGGCAGCATCCCGGTGCTCCCCAGCCGACCCCCGGCGGTGGCCTGCTGGTGACCAATGGCCGGGAGGACGGGTCGGGCGCGATGAGCGGGGTCGAGCCCGACAACGGCCTGGTGCTCTGGTCGGTGCCGCTCCCGCCGGCCGCCAGCCCCACCTACCACCTCACGTCCGAGGGGCAGGTCGACCGGTTCGTGCTCCTGCAACCGACCGGCGAGGTGCAGGTGCACGACGCCGACACCGGCCAGCTGCTGCGCAGCATCGACACGCTGTCCGGTGACCGGTCGGCGTACCAGCGGGTGCAGATCGTCGACGACCTGCTGCTGCTCGTTCCGCCGGGCAGCACCCGGCTGGTGAGCTTCGGGCTGGCCGAGTTGGAGCCACGGTGGACGGCGGAGGTGACGTTGGTGTCGCATGTGCTCGAATGCGCCGGTCTGCTCTGCGCGGCGCCGCAGACCGGCGGCCTCCAGGTGCTCGACCCGGCCACCGGCTCGGTGCAATGGTCGGAACCGGGCCAGGACGTCCTGGCCGACGTCCGGTACGGTCGGCTGCTGATGGCCAGGCCCGGCCAGGGGTACGCGGTGCGGGACGCGGCCACCGGGCAGGTACGAACCGAACTGGGCGTGTGGAGTCTGATGCCGGTGCTGGGGCCGGACGATCCGCTGGTCGGTGTGCGGCGAAGTGACGACGGTCGGATGGTCGTCGCCGAACTGGACCTGGTGGCCGGTCGGACGCGGATCGTCGACGTGCTGCCGGGTATCGCCGGCAGCTGCCAGGCGTCCCTGCCGGTCCTGCTCTGCCAGCGCCTCGACGGCACCACCGCGCTGTGGCGGTTGACGCGATGACCGGGCCGGTGATCGACCTCGGTGAGCTGCGGCACGACCCGGACCCGGACCCGGTGCCCCGCCCGCCCCGCGCTCATGGTCGTCCGCTGCGCTTGGCGCTGGTCGTGGTGCTCGCTCTTGTCACGCTCGCCGGCTCTGTCGTCACACCATCCCGGCCGGCCCCGGTGACGCTGCCGGTCCGGTCCGGGTCCGACGTCATGGTCGACGGTGACCTCCTCCTGGTCCTGGAGCCGACCACCACCACGACCCGACGGACGCGGGTGTCCGCCTATCGGTTACCCGGCGGCGAGCCGGTCTGGCAGGCGCCGCTGTCGGCGGAGGCCAGGTACTGGGGGATGACCCCACTGGCCGGGATGCTGCTGGCCACCGGCTACGAGATCGGCCCGGACGGTCGGGACACAATCACCGTCGCGCTGGACCGGGCGACCGGGGCGTACCGGTGGCAGCAGCCGGGCACCGTCTCCAAGCTGACCGACGGCAACGTGCTGCTGCGTAGCGGCGGCGAGACCTTACCGTCCACTCTGCGCGCGGTCGATCCGTGCTGCGGCACCGTGCGATGGCAGCTCTCCGGCGCCAGCGCCGAGACGACTGTGCGGGGCACCGAGCGCGGGGTGGACCGGGTGGTGCTCAGCGAGGCGGACGGGCCGGTCGAGGTACGCGACGCGATCACCGGCGCGGTGCTGGCCCGCGCCGACCTGCGCCCGCCCGACGGTGGTCGGATCGGCCTGGACCTGACGAAGGACCTGCTGCTGGCCATCGACAGAGGCTCGGGCACCGTCACCGCGTACGGGCTGGACCAGCTTGACGCCCGCTGGACCCGCGCCAGGCTCCATGTCGACTTCGCGCTGGACTGCGGCCCCGTCCTGTGTGTGCGCACCGGCAACAACGAGCTGCAGGCGCTCGACCCGGCAACCGGCGAGGTGCGCTGGAGCAGCACCCAGTGGGGGTGGGCCTGGCCGACCGGCGGCCGGCTGATGGCCAACATCAGCGGAATCGGTCCGCTGGAGCAGTACATCGTGCTCGATGCGCTGACCGGCCAGCAGGTGGCGGACCTGGGCCGGTGGGAGCTGTACCAACTCGGTCCCGGCGGCCGGTTGGTCGGCATACGGCGGCACCCCGACGCAGGAGTGCTCGTCGGTGAGTTGGACGTCGGCGCCGGAGAGGTGCGCATCGTGGACGTGCTGCCCGACGCCACCGGGGAGTGTCAGGCGATCACCGGCTACCTGGTGTGCAGTGCGGCCGGCGGGTACCAGCTCTGGAGACTGACCGACTGATCACCAGTTGGCCTGGGCGGGTGGCGGGGGCAGCGGCACCGACGCGGGTCGCAGCACGTACGCCACCCCACCGCTGCCGCGTTGCCAGACCGCCTCGAACGCCTGCCGGGGCACTGTGCGACGGACCGCGTCGTCGTCCGGGGCGTACGGGTCGTTGAGCACCGGGTCGCCGTCGGCGCTGAAGCCGACCAGGACCATCAGGTGCCCACCGGTGTCGTACTCGAGCCCCGGCACCTCGTCGGCCCGGAACGCGGCGGAGACGATCAGGGGGATGCCGGCGGCGACGAACTCCTCCGCCTCGACCAGCGACCGCAGCCGGGTGACGAACGCGTCCACCCCGTGCAGACCGGCGTACGCGGTGTTGAACGGCCAGTTGCCGGCCCCGGCGTACGCGTGGTCGTAGCAGTGCCGGGCGGCGTGTACCACCACCGGACGCGGGCCGGACGGCTCCACCCAGGCGTAGCGGTCCGGCGTCGGCTCGGCGCCCCAGTAGGCGAGCACCATCGAGGTGCAGGTGGGGCTGCACCAGGAGTCACCGCCACCACCCCACTGCGGGTACTGGCCGGCGTGCAGCCGCTGCGAGTAGCGGGGCACCTCCAGCACCCGGCCCCAGGCGGCGGACGAGACGGGTTCCCCCGCGTACCCCTGGTCGACCGTCGCGGGGCCGGTGGCGACAGCGCCGATGCTGCGCAGCACCGGCCCGGTCGGGTTGCCGGCGGGCCGGCACAAGGTCACCCGCGTCTGCCAACCGGTGACCGTCGCTCCGGTCACGATCAGGGTGTCGGTGTCGACCCGGGCGGCACTGTCACGCTGTCCGGGCAGCGAGGTGCGCCGTACGGTGTCGTCGCCGGCGGCCCAGCGGGCCAGCCGGTACCAGTCGGTGCTGGGCGCGTCGTCGTGCCAGCCGCGCAGGTCGACCTCGATCCAGCAGCCGTCGGGGGTGTCCGCCGTCCAGGACGGCACCACCTCGGCGACGGCGAAGCCGACAGGTACCGGCGGCGACGTCCAGGTGCCCCGTTCGGCGACGCCGTCGAGGATGAGCCCTCGACCGCCGGCGAGCAGGCCGTCGCCGCTGCCGCTGGTCAGGTCGGCCGGCAGGTGGAAGGCCCGGTAGGCGATGTCCCGCCGGGTGGGTGGTGCCGCAGTGGTCATGCCAGTCCGTCCGTCGCTCGATACCGCCGGCCAGCATCGCGTACGCCGCGGTGGCCCGCAACGCCGGCCGGCGCGGACGGCGAGGGACGATGGTTGCCCGCCGGCACTAGGTTGTCGGTGGTCAGCAGCGAGGAGGCCGGGATGCGGGTACTGGTGGTCGAGGACGAGCGCAACCTCGCCGACGCGATCGCGCGGGGGTTGCGCAAGCGGGGCATGGCTGTCGACGTGGCGTACGACGGCGACGCCGGCCACGAGGCGGCGTTCGTCACCCGGTACGACGTGGTGGTGCTCGACCGTGACCTGCCGGGTGTGCACGGCGACCAGATCTGCGCCGACCTGGCGTCCTCCGGCGCGTTGACCCGGGTGCTGATGCTCACCGCCAGCGGCACGGTGGCCGACCGGGTGGAGGGCTTGCAGCTCGGCGCTGACGACTACCTGCCCAAACCGTTCGCCTTCGACGAGCTGGTCGCCCGGGTGCAGGCGCTGGGCCGGCGGGCGACCCCGGCCGCGCCTCCGGTGCTCGAACTGGCCGACCTGGTGCTCGACCCGGCCCGCCGGGTGGCCACCCGCGGCGGGGTGCCGGTGGACCTCACCAACAAGGAGTTCGGCGTGCTCAGCGAACTTCTCAGGGCGCGTGGCGCGGTGGTCTCCAGCGAGGAGCTGCTGGAACGGGTCTGGGACGCGAACACCGATCCGTTCACCACCATCGTCCGGGTCACCGTGATGACGCTACGCAAGAAGCTCGGCGACCCGCCGTTGATCGAGACGGTGGTCGGTGCGGGCTACCGCACCGCCGAGGTGAGCGCGTGAGCCGCCGGCTGCGACCCACTCTGCGGTTGCGGCTGACCCTGCTCAACGGGGTGCTGCTGGTCGGGGCCGGAGCGATCCTGGTGTTGCTGGCCTGGCTGCTGGTCCGCGACGCGTTGCGACCCACCGACGAGTTGGTGCCCGGCACGATCGTGCTGCTCTCCGACGGCCGGCGGATGGACGCCGCCGAGTGGCAGCGGCAGTTGGTCGATGCCGCCTCCGGGGAACTGCTGGCCAAGGGCCTGGTCGCGCTGCTGGCGATCAGCGTGGTCGGGGTGGCCGGCGCGTACGCGGTGGCCGGTCGGGCGCTGCGCCCACTGCACCAGGTCACGGCGACCGCCCAGCGGCTGGGTGAGGCGACCCTGGACCAGCGGATCGGCTACTCGGGCGCCGACGACGAGGTGGCCGAGCTGGCCAAGACGTTCGACGCGATGCTGGATCGGATCGCGTCCGCCTTCGAGGCCCAGAAGCGTTTCGTGGCGAACGCCTCGCACGAGCTACGTACCCCGCTGGCGGTGATGCGTACGGAGATCGACGTGACGCTCAGCGACGACGACGCGGACACCGCCGAGTACCGACGGATGGCGACAGTGGTCCGCGACGCCTCCGAGCGGGCCAACGGCCTGGTGGACGCGCTGCTGGTGCTGGCCCGCAGCGAGGCGCAGGCCGGACGGCAGCTCGGCCGGCGTACCGAGTGTGACCTCGCCGCGGGCACCGCCAACGCACTGTCGGCGATGCGCCGCGAGGTGGAACGGATCGGCCTGCGGGTGCAGACGTCGCTGGAGTCCGCGCCGGTCGTCGGCGATCCGGGGCTGCTCGACCGGTTGGCCGGAAACCTGATCGAGAACGCGGTCCGCTACAACCACCTGCACGGGCGGCTCTGGGTGCGTACCGGCACCGACGGTGACCAGTCCTGGCTGGTGGTGGGGAACACCGGTTTCGAGGTGGACCAGGCCGACGTGCCGGGACTGTTCGAGCCGTTCCGCCGTGGTGGCCGGGAACGCACCGGTGCCCGTGGCTCCGGCCTGGGGCTGTCCATCGTCCGGGCGGTCTGCACCGCGCACGGCGGCACCGTACGGGTGGTCGCGCAGCCCGGCGGGGGCCTGGAGGTCACTGTCACCCTCCCGTCGTCGGACGCCCCGGTGGCGCCCGCGACGGTGTCCGCCGCCAGCTGATCGGGGTTGCGCACCTCGCTCGGCCGATGGCACGATCACGTCGTCAGCTCGACAGGGAAGGGGGTGCGTCGATGTCCACCAGTCTCGGCTCCGCGCCCCGGGTCAGCGTCGGCTGACGTCCCGGAGGCGGAGCGCCCCCGCACGGGTCGGGCGCTGATCGCCCACTCGAAGGGGAACCAGTTCCTGCGTGGTGCGCCGGGTACACGGGCCGCACCACGTCACCACCGTGGAGGACCACTGTGAGTTCGACGATCCACAACATCAGCATCGACTGTCACGACACGTACGCCCTCGCCGGCTTCTGGTCGCAGGTCTTCGACTGCCCCCGGCAGCCCGACGACTTCCCGGGCGACCCGGAGGCGATGCTTCTGCCCCCGGGTGGCCCGGAGGTGCTGTTCATCGAGGTGCCCGAGGGCAAGACAGTGAAGAACCGGCTGCACCTGGACCTGCAACCCGCCGACCGGACCCGGGCCGAGGAGGTCGAGCGACTACTCGGCATCGGCGCGACGCTCGTCGCCGACCATGTCAGCCCGACCGGTGGAGGTTGGGTGGTGCTCGCCGACCCCGAGGGCAACGAGTTCTGCGTGCTCGGCAACGCCGACGAACGGGCGGCAGCGGCGGCGGCGCGGGCAGCGGCAGCGGCGCTCGCCACGTCGGAGGTTGCCGAACCGGCCTGATGGTCGACGTACGGCACCGGGGCACCAGCCACCTTCGCGTGGCCGGTGCCCCGGCTTCCCGCTGTCGGGGCGGGGCCTGATCGCGAGATCCAGGCGGTGGCCGGGCCGTGTCGCGGTGACTAGACGAAGGCTGTCGCGCCTTCGTACTGCGCCGTCGGGGCGGCGCCGACATGCTCGTACTCGAGCAGGAGCAGGCCCTTCTCCGTCGCTTCGTGGTGAACCAGTCGGAGGCCGACGGGCGCGTTCGGGTGGTCGAGCAGCCGCCGCCCGGAGCCGGCCACGGTGGGGGCCACGACGAGTCGGAGTGTGTCGACGAGGCCAGCGGACAACAGAGCCTTGCCAAGTCGTGCGCTTCCGTGAATCTGGAGCTCCCGTCCTGGCTGCGCCCTGAGCTCCCCGACGCTGTGGATCGGGTCGCCGTGGAGCACTGTCGTCGGGTGCCAACCACCCTCCGCCAGGGTGTTGGTCACGACGTACTTCGGCAGTGAGTTCATCCGTTCGGTGAACGGATCGTTCGGGTCGGTGATCTGCGGCCAGTCGCGAGCGAACGCCTCGTAGGTCCGCCGTCCGAGCAGCAGACCGTCGGCGAGACCCAACCACTGCGAGGTGCGGCGGACGAAGACCTCGTCCAGGTAGGGCACGAGCCAGCCGCCCAGGGTGAAGCCGCCGCTCGTGTCCTCGGTCGGCGAGCCGGGCCCCTGGCTGACGCCGTCGAGAGTGACGAACTCGGTAAGGACGATCTTCACAGCGCCTCCTGGCTCTCGGCGAGCCCGGCGAGTTGTTCGGTGACCGAGCCCCAGCCGTCCGCGAAGCCGATCTTCTCGTGAAGGTCACGAGCGGCGGGATCACCGTGGCGGACGATGATCCGGTAGTCGGTGCCGTCCGGATGCTCCTTCATGGTGATCTCCGCCGTCATCGGGACCGGGGTGGGGTTCGCGGGCCGCCAGGCGCTGTCGATCACGTTGGTGAACACGATCCGTTCGAGGTCGTCGACGACGAGGAAGCACGCGTCGAGGTGCGGGACGAACTCCACCCCGTCGTCGCTCAGTCGGGTCACGAGTGCGCCACCGGGCCGGACGTCCAAGCGGTCGACGCGGCACAGTGCCGGTGCCGGTATCCACCACTTCTCGAAGCGGGACGGGTCGGTCCAGGCGGCCCACACGGTGGCGCGGGGGGCGCGGATGACCCGCGCCATGGTCAGGTCCAGGTCGGGATTCATTGCTGGTTCTCCTGCTGATCGGTGACGAGGCGTTCCAGGCGATCCGTGCGCTCTTCCCAGACCCTGCGCTGCTCCGCGAGCCAGTCGTCGACGACAGCGAGGCGCTCGCGGTTGAGCACGCAGGTGCGCACCCGGCCGGACTTGGTCGTGTGGATCAGCCCGTTCGACTCGAGCGTCCGCACGTGCTTCATGAACGAGGGGAGGGTCATCGGAAGTTCGCGGGCGAGGTCGCCGACGCTTGTCGGACCGTGGCCGAGGCGTCGGATGACCCAGCGCCGGGTCGGGTCGGCGAGGGCGACGAACACGCCGTCGAGCTGCGCCGAATACTGTGCCATGCGGCTAAGTATTTCGGGAGATGATACTTAGCGCAAGGGCAAAGTATTGGCGGCCGCGGGGAGTGCGCTGACGTGCCACCGCCGGTCGGTTGGCGTGCCTCAGGAGAAGCAATCGGGGCCCCGGCCACCTGAAGGTGGCCGGGGCCCCGGTCGCGTACGGATCAGGACTGCTGCTCGACCTGGCCCCGGATCGCGGTGAACTCGGCCTTCGCCTGGTCGGCGGACTTGAAGTACATCACCACCATGCCCAGGCTGCCCCGGTCGGCCCAGACGCAGATGCCCAGCGGCACGGTCTCGGCCTTGCCGTCGCCGCAACGCGCCTCACCGCCGAGCGGGCCGGCGTCGACGGCCGTCATCGTGTCCACCGTCAGCTGCTTGGACAGGCCGTCCACATAGGCGTCCAGCTCCTTCTTCGGGTCCGACAGCAGCCCGGACACGCCCGCGATCATGACGAGGTCCTGCTTGGTCGGGTCGCCGTAGAAGGCGGCGACAGTGCTCGTCTCGTTTCCCGCCGCCGTCTTCATCCCGGCGACCGCCTGCTCAGCGGCCGTCAGGAGCTCCGGGTTGGTGAGCTTCGGCCGGCCGGCGAGGGTGGTCGGCGCGACCACCCGGGTCTTGCTGGCGTCCAGCGCTTCGTTCACCGGCCCCTTGGCGACGGCCCAGATGATCGCCGCGCCGCCGACGCAGAGCACCAGCACCACTGCCAACACGATCAGCACGATCTTGCCGACGTTCGACTTCTTCGCCGGGGGAGGACCGCCGGCCAGGTTCGGGTCACCGTACGGCTGACCCGGCTGCGCGTGTGGGAAGCCAGGCTGGGCCGGCGGGAAACCGGGCTGCGCGGGCGGGAAGCCCTGCTGCGCGTACGGCTGACCCGGCTGCGCGGGCGGGTAACCACCGGGCTGCTGCGGCTGTCCCTGCTGCTGCGGCGGCGGCCACCCGCCAGGCTGCTGGCCCGGCTGCTGCGACGGGTCGGGGGAATCGTGCGGCGGGCCGTAGGGATTGGCCGGCGGCTGAGACATCAGTCAGCTCCAAGATGGGGTTGCGAAACGCGTGATCCTAACCCGCCGCGATGCCCGCCGCCGTCCCCGCGGAAACCCGCATCCCGCGATCGTCTGACCACAAACGGTCGCGGTGGCCGGTCCGTCCGATAGGGACGATCCGACCACCGCGACCGTGGTGCTGCGATCTGTCAGGCGGGCAGGCTCGCCGCGCCGGGCGGCAGGAACCGCTGGCCGGTGACCCGCTCGGAGGTGCCGGTCCGGTCCAGGTACGGCGTGACACCGCCCAGGTGGAACGGCCAGCCGGCGCCCAGGATCATGCACAGGTCGATGTCCTGCGCCTCGGCGACCACGCCCTCGTCCAGCATCAGCCGGATCTCCTGCGCGAGCGCGTCGAGGGCGTTCTGGCGCACCTGCTCGGCGGTCAACGGCTGGTCACCCACCACGAGCAGCTTGGCGACCTCCTCGTTGACCTCGTCATCGACCACGATCGGCTGACCGGAGTCGGCGATCCGCTTGAGGTTCTCGCTGACCCCGAACCGGTCCGGGTACGCGGCGTGCAGGGTGCCGCCCACGTGGTACGCGACGGCCGGCCCGACCAACTGGAGCAGAGCGAGCGGACGCATCGGCAGGCCCAGCGGGTCCAGTGCGCTGTTCGCCACGTCCAGCGGGGTGCCGGCGTCGACGGCGGCGAAGACGGTGCCCAGGAAGCGGGTGAGCAGCCGGTTCACCACGAACGCCGGAGCGTCCTTGACCAGCACGCTCGACTTCTTGAGCTGCTTACCCACAGCGAACGCGGTGGCCAGGGTGACGTCGTCGGTGCGCTCGCCCCGGACGATCTCCAACAGCGGCAGCACCGCCACCGGGTTGAAGAAGTGGAAGCCGACCACCCGCTCCGGGTGCTCCAACTCGGCGGCCATCTCGGTGATCGACAGCGAGCTGGTGTTGGTGGCGAGCACCGCCTCCGGAGAGACGACCTTCTCCAACTCGGCCCAGACCTGCTTCTTGACGCCCAGGTCCTCGAAGACGGCCTCGATGACGAAGTCGGCGTCGGCGAACGCGCTCTTGTCGACAGTGCCGCTGACCAGGCCGTACAGCTTGGCGGCGGTGCCCTTGTCCATCCGGCCCTTGGTGACGGCCTTCTCGATCTGGGTGTGCACGTAACCGACGCCCTTGTCCACCCGGGACTGGTCGAGGTCGGTCATCACCACCGGCACCTGGAGGCGGCGGGCGAACAGCAGCGCCAGCTGGCTGGCCATCAGACCCGCGCCGACGATGCCGACCTTCGTGATCGTGCGAGCCAGGCCCTTGTCCGGTGCGCCGGCCGGGCGCTTGGCCCGCCGCTGCACCAGGTCGAACGCGTACAGGCCGCTGCGCAACTCCTCGGAGAAGACCAGGTCCGCGAGGGCCTCGTCCTCGGCGGCGGTGCCGGCGGCGAAGTCGCCGTCCTTCGCCGTCTCCAGCAGGTCGAGCGCCTTGTACGCGGCCGGGACCGCGCCGTGCAGCCGCTGGTTCAGCGTCTCCCGGGCGAAGTAGAGCACGCCCGCCCACATGTCCTTGTCGACCTCGGGTCGGGTCACTGTGACCTGACCGCGGACCACGCCGGCAGCCCACTCCAGGGACCGCTCCAGGAAGTCCGCCGGCTCCAACAGGACGTCCGCGATGCCCAGCTCGGCGGCCTGCTTGGGCTTGAGCATCTTGTTCTGCATCAGCGGGTTCTGGATGATCACCTGGGTCGCGGCGGGGATGCCGATCAGGTTCGGCAGCAGCTGGGTGCCGCCCCAGCCCGGCACCAGACCGAGGGACACCTCGGGCAGCGCGAGGGCCGCCGCGCCCCCGGAGAGCGTCCGGTAGTGGCAGTGCAGCGCCAGCTCCAGGCCACCGCCCATCGCCGCGCCGTTGACGAACGCGAAGGTGGGAACGGTGCTGTCCTTGAGCCGGGCGAAGACCCGGTGGCCGAGCCGGCCGATCTCCAGCGCCTGCGCGCGGTCGGCGAGCTGCGGCAGGCCGACGATGTCCGCGCCCACGCAGAAGATGTACGGCTTGCCGGTGACCGCGATGAACGCCGGGTCGGCGGCGAGCGCGGCGCTGATCGCCTCGTCCAGGCTGGCCAACCCACCAGGGCCGAAGGTGTTCGGCTTGGTGTGATCGAAGCCGTTGTCCAGCGTGATCAGGGCGGCGGGCCGGTCCAGCCCCGGCACGTTCACCTGGCGCAGCAGCGCCCGGGTGACGACCTCGTTCGGTGCCTTCACTTGTTGCCACCCTCCCAGTGCGGGTTCTCCCAGATGACAGTGCCGCCCATGCCGATGCCGATGCACATCGCCGTGAGGCCGTAGCGGACCTCGGGGTGCTCGGCGAACTGGCGGGCCAGCTGCGTCATCAGCCGTACGCCGGAGGACGCGAGAGGGTGACCGATGGCGATCGCACCGCCCCACGGGTTGACCCGCGCGTCGTCGTCGGCGATGCCGAAGTGGTCGAGGAAGGCGAGCACCTGCACGGCGAAGGCCTCGTTCAGCTCGAACAGGCCGATGTCGTCGATGCTGAGCCCGGCGAGGCGCAGCGCCTTCTCCGTCGACGGGATCGGGCCGACGCCCATCACCTCCGGCTCGACTCCGACGAAGCCGAACGACACCAGCCGCATGGCGACCGGCAGACCCAGCTCGCGGGCGGTGGCCTCGTCGGCCAGCAGGCTCGCGGTGGCGCCGTCGTTCAGGCCGGCCGCGTTGCCCGCGGTGACCTTGCCGTGCGGGCGGAACGGGGTCTTCAGGGTGGCGAGCTTCTCCAGCGAGGTGTCCCGCGGGGCCTCGTCCACGGTGGCCAGGCCCCAGCCGCCCTCGGCGTCGCGGATCGACATCGGCACCAGGTCGTCCTGGAGCTTGCCGTTGGCGTACGCCTTGGCGGTCTTCTGCTGCGAGGCGAGCGCGAACGCGTCGGTGCGTGCCTTGGTGATGTGCGGGACCAGGTCGTGCAGGTTCTCCGCGGTGGAGCCCATCACCAGCGCGGACGGGTCGACCAGCTTCTCCGCGATGATGCGCGGGTTGGGGTCGACGCCCTCACCCATCGGGTGGCGGCCCATGTGCTCGACGCCACCGGCGATGGCGATGTCGTACGCGCCCATGGCGATGCCGCTGGCCACGGTGGTGACCGCTGTCATCGCCCCCGCGCACATCCGGTCGATGGCGAAGCCGGGAACGGTCTTGGGCAGCCCGGCCAGCAGGGCGGCGGTGCGGCCGATGGTGAGGCCCTGGTCGCCGATCTGGGTGGTGGCCGCGATGGCGACCTCCTCGACGCGCTCCGGGGGCAGCTGCGGGTTACGACGCAGCAGTTCCCGGATGCAGCGGATCACCAGGTCGTCGGCGCGGGTGTTGGCGTACATGCCACCCGCCTTGCCGAACGGGGTACGGACGCCGTCGACGAAGACGACGTCGCGAACTTCACGGGGCACTTGAGCCTCCTAGCCGAGGGGCACGTTGCCCCGAATGCTACTCGTCAGTAACCAACCCCGTCCCGACCCCCCGCTGTGGCCCACCCCACATCGGCGCGCGCCAACGCCCCGTTGATCATGAAGTTGTTGCCATCGGCATCGGCGTGTCCTGGCAATAACTTCATGATCAACGGGCGGGGCGGGGCGGGGCGGGGCGGGGCGGGGCGGGGCGGGGTTAGGGGGTTGGGGTTTTTGGGGTCAGGGCTTCGGTCAGGTCGGAGATGAGGAGGCCGATCTGCCACTCGCGGGCGTTGAGGCCGCGCAGGGTCTCCGCCACCGACTCCTCGGTGATCTCCTCCGGCGGGGTCCAGGCCAGCCGGCGGACCGAATCCGGAGTGATCAGGTTTTCCGGCGGCAGGTTGTGCTCGCCGGCGATGCGGATCACGACCTCCCGGCAGCGGGCCAGCCGACCGGCCGCCACCGGGTCCCGCTCGGCCCATCGGTGTGGTGGGGGCGGGCCCTCCACGGCCGGCGAGACCGGCAGGGAATCCTCCGGTAGCTGCCGGGCGTCGTCGAGCGCGGCGAGCCAGGTGCGGGCCAGCCGACGGACCGACCGACCGCCGAAGCCGGGCAGGGTCAGCAGGGTCTTCTCGTCCTTCGGGTCCAGCTCGGCCGCGGCGATGATCGCCGAGTCGGGCAGCACCCGACCGGGAGCGGCGTCGCGCCGGGACGCGATCTGGTCCCGGGCGTACCACATCGAGCGGACCCGGGCCTGCGCCCGCGCCCCCCGCAGCCGGTGGATGCCCGAGGTGCGCCGCCACGGCTCCGCCCGAACCCGGGGTGGGCGTGCCCCGGTGCGGACCAGCGCGGCGAACTCCTCCGCGGCCCAGGCCGACTTGCCCTGCCGGGTCAACTCGGCGTCCAGCGCGTCGCGCAGGTCGGTGAGCAGCTCCACGTCGAGGGCGGCGTACGTCAACCACGACTCGGGCAGCGGTCGGCTCGACCAGTCGGCCGCCGAGTGGTGCTTCTCCAGGGTGAACCCGAGCAGCTGCTCGGTGAGCGCGGCCAGCCCGACGCGTTCGAACCCGGCCAGCCGAGCTGCCAGCTCGGTGTCGAACAGTCGGCGTGGACGCAACCCCACCTCGGCCAGGCAGGGCAGGTCCTGGCTGGCCGCGTGGAGGACCCACTCGGCCTCACCGATCACCGCGTCCAGCGCGCTGAGGTCGGGCAGTGGCAGCGGGTCGATCAGCGCCGTGCCCGCACCGGCCCGGCGAAGTTGAACGAGGTAGGCCCGTTGGCTGTAGCGGTAGCCGGAGGCCCGTTCGGCGTCCAGCGCGACCGGGCCGGTGCCCGCCGCGAAGCGGGCCACGACCTCGGCAAGCTCGGCCGGGGCGGCCACCGGATCGGGGGTGCCGTCACGCGGGGCGATCAGCGGAACGGGCCCACCGTCGGCCGGGTCAGCCCCCTCGCCCGCCGGCTGCGGCTGGGCCGACGGCGGGTGCTGGGGTGCGTTTCCCGGAAGTTCTTCGGTGGGCCGACGGCGCAGGGGTGGTTCGTCGGTCACCTGCCAACCCTAGTGCGCGCGGAGATCCGGCGGGTGCAGCCGGTCCGGCGTGTGTCGATCAGGTGTCCGCAAGATGTCCTCCCGAGGGCCGAACGTCAGGCTGCGCCGGCCGGGCGGCGGTCGGCGAGGGCTGTGACGCCCGGTGGGGGGAGCCCGGCGGTGGAGGCGAGCAGGGCGCACCAGCCGAGCAGGTGCGGGGTCAGGTCGTCGTCGACCGGCGTCCAGGACGCGCGAATCTCGATGTCACCGATGGTCGGTGGCCCGGCGAGATCGCCGAACCGGGTCGACATGGTCTGTGTCACCGTTCCGCCGATCGCCCGGTGGCCGGCGTCCTGGGCGTCCAACGCGTCGGTCAGCCACGTCCAGCCGACCCCGGGCAGCAGCGGGTCGGCGGCCAGATCGACCTCCAACTCGGCTGTCACGTAGGTGACCAGCCGCAGGGTGCCCTGCCACGCCTCGTGCCCGACCGGGTTGTGCAGCAGGATCAGCCGACCGGTCGCCACCTCGTCGTCGTCGCGCAGCACTGTCGCGGCGAGCGCGAACGCGTACGGGGCCAACCGCTGGGGGGCGCCGACCTCCTCCAGGGTGATCTCCGGCCGGGGGGCGGCCGACCGCAGCCCGGCGACCGCGCGGGCGAACGTCTCCGGGAGCGCGATCGGGGGGGCCATGTCGGCAGCCTATGCCGCCGTTCGTCGCCCGCTTCGACGGCGCGCCGACGCTCGTGAAGGGCACCGGGCGTAAGGAACGGTGCCCTTCCTCTCACCCCCACCCGGTTTCCGGTGGTGGGCGTGGCACGATTGCGGCGATGACCACGGACACCACGGGCACTGTCGCCCGAGACGGAGAATCCCGCCCCGGCGGACCGGCCGACTCGGCCTTCATTCGGGCCTGCCGACGTCGGCCCGTCCCGCACACCCCGGTCTGGTTCATGCGCCAGGCCGGCCGCTCCCTCCCGGAGTACCGGGAGATCCGGGCGAGCGTGCCGATGCTGGAGTCCTGCCGGCGCCCGGAGCTGGTCACCGAGATCACCCTCCAGCCGGTGCGCCGCCACGGCGTGGACGCGGCGATCCTGTTCAGCGACATCGTGGTGCCCGTCGCCGCCGCCGGGATCGACCTGGACATCGTGCCAGGCACCGGCCCGGTGGTCGCCGAGCCGATCCGCACCGCCGCCGACGTGGAGCGCATCCGCCGGATCACCCGCGACGACGTCTCGTACGTCGACGAGGCCGTCCGGCAGTTGGTGGTCGAGCTCGGCGACACCCCGCTGATCGGTTTCGCCGGTGCGCCGTTCACGCTGGCCAGTTATCTGGTCGAGGGTGGGCCGTCGCGCACCCACGCGAAGACCAAGGCCCTGATGTACGGCGACCCGGAGCTGTGGCACGCGCTGTGCGCCCGGCTGGCCGACGTGACGCTTGCCTTCCTGCGGGTGCAGATCGAGGCCGGCGTCTCCGCCGTGCAGCTGTTCGACTCGTGGGCCGGCGCGCTCTCCGAGGCCGACTACCGCCGTTTCGTGCTGCCGCACTCGACCACAGTGCTGAGCGGGCTGAGCGACGCCGGGGTGCCCCGGATCCACTTCGGGGTGGGCACCGCCGAGCTGCTCGGCGCGATGGGCGAGGCCGGGGCCGACGTGGTCGGCGTCGACTGGCGTACGCCGCTGGACGTGGCCACCGGCCGGATCGGCGCGGACAAGGCGGTGCAGGGCAACCTGGACCCGTGCGTGCTGCTCGCGCCGTGGCCGGTGGTGGAGGCCGAGGTGCGCCGCATCCTGGAGCAGGGCCGGGCGGCCCCCGGGCACGTGTTCAACCTCGGCCACGGGGTCATGCCGGAGACCGACCCGGAGGTGCTGACCCGGGTGGTCGCGCTGGTGCACGAGCTGTCCAGCCGCCGAGCCGACCAGGGCTGACCGGGATGCGGCGGCCCTGGCGGGTGGCGGTGGTCGGCGGCGGGATCGCCGGGCTGGCCGCCGCGGTCCGCCTGCGCGACCGTGCACCCGCCGGCACCGAGATCACGGTGTACGAGCAGTCCGGCGCGCTGGGCGGCAAGCTGCGCACCGGGGAGCTGGCCGGTCAGCCGGTGGAGTTCGGCGCGGAGTCTTTCCTGATGCGCGACCCGACCGGCGCCGAGAGCGCGGCGGTGGCCCTCGCCCGCCGGCTCGGGCTGGCCGAGAAGATCGTGCACCCCACTGTGGGGCAGGCCGCGCTGGTCATCGACGGAGGGCTGCGCCCCATCCCGGGCGGCACCCTGGTGGGCGTACCCGGGGATCTGGATCGGGTGGCCACTGTCGCCCGCCCGGCCGCGGACGCCGACACCGACGGCGGTCGGCCGCTGGTCGGGCCGGACGCTGACGTCTCGGTGGGCGCGCTGGTCCGGTCCCGTTTCGGCGACGAGGTGGTCGAGCGGCTGGTCGACCCGATGCTGGGCGGCGTGTACGCGGGCCGCGCCGACGATCTTTCCCTGGTCACGACGATGCCGGCGCTGGCCCGCACGGCCCGGGTGGAGCACACCCTGGTCGGTGCGGTCCGGGCCGCGCAGGCCGCCGCGCCGCGCGTGCCCGGCGCCCCGGTCTTCGGCACCCTCGCCGGTGGGCTCAGCACCCTGGTCGAGGCCGCCGTGACGGCCAGCGGCGCGACGGTACGGCGGGACGCCGCAGTGCGCGAGCTGACAGCGACCGACACGGGTTGGCGGCTCACCGTCGGCCCGACCCGCGACAGTGAACTGGTCGACGTGGACGCTGTGGTGCTGGCCGTGCCGGCGCGTCCGGCGGCGCGGCTGCTCGCCGGCCCCGCGCCGACGGTGGCGGCGGGTGTCGGCGCGCTGGACTACGCGAGCGTCGCGCTGGTCACCGTGGCGTTGCCGCAGCCGCGACTACCCGAGCTGTCCGGCTTCCTGGTGCCGAGCACCGAGGGCCTGCTGATCAAGGCGGCGACCTTCTTCACCACCAAGTGGGGGCACCTGCGCCAGCCGGACGGGCTGGCAGTGGTACGCGCCTCGGTGGGCCGGTACGGCGAGGAGGCGCATCTCCAGCGCCCCGACGCGGACCTGGCGGCCACCGTGCACCGGGAGTTGTCTGCGGTGCTCGGCACCTCGCTGCCCGCCCCGGTCGACGGGCACGTGCAGCGGTGGGGCGGCGCGCTGCCGCAGTACGCGCCGGGGCACGCCGACCGGCTCGGCGCCGCGCGGGCGGCGCTGCGGGCCGCGCACCCCACACTGGTCCTCGCCGGCGCCGGCTACGACGGCGTCGGCATCCCGGTCTGCGTCCGCTCCGGCGAGACGGCGGCCGAAGAGATCATCACAGCACTGGGAGGATCGGCGAGATGACCGAGCAGACCAACGCGGCCCGGTTGCGGGAGCTGAACGACAGCATCCGCTACACCATGTGGTCGGTGTTCCGGGCCAGCTCCCCGCTGCCGTCGCTGCGGGACAACGTCACCGGCGAGGTGGTGTCCCTCTTCGACGAGCTGGCCGGTAAGGACGTGGTGGTCCGGGGCGTGTACGACGTCTCCGGGCTGCGCGCCGACGCGGACGTGATGATCTGGTGGCACTCCGCGTCCCCCGACGCGCTTCAGGACGCCTACCTGCGGTTCCGCCGCACCACGCTGGGCCGGGCGCTCACCCCGGTGTGGTCGCAGATGGCGCTGCACCGGCCGGCGGAGTTCAACAAGAGCCACATTCCGGCGTTCCTGGCCGGTGAGGAGGCTCGCCCCTACATCTGCGTGTACCCGTTCGTCCGCTCCTATGAGTGGTACCTGCTGCCCG
The DNA here is from genome assembly GCF_040642735.1 of Micromonospora sp. NPDC047753. Classification (NCBI taxonomy): domain Bacteria; kingdom Bacillati; phylum Actinomycetota; class Actinomycetes; order Micromonosporales; family Micromonosporaceae; genus Micromonospora; species Micromonospora sp. NPDC047753. The sequence goes on from NZ_JBEYSL010000001.1 coordinate 19,090, forward strand.
ACGCCGAGCGACGCGAGATGCTGGCCGAGCACGGCAAGATGGCCCGCGGCTACCCGGACGTGCGGGCCAACACCGTCGCCTCGTTCGCGCTCGGCGACTACGAGTGGATGCTCGCCTTCGAGGCCGACGAACTCCACCGGATCGTCGACCTCATGCGGGACCTGCGCGCCTCCGGCGCCCGCCGGCACGTCCGCGAAGAGGTCCCTTTCTACACCGGCCGCCGCCGCTCAGTAGCCGAAATCGTCAACTGCCTGGTCTGACGGGCGCCCCCGCCCGCGCCCCCGCGCCTTCGCGATCTTGCACTTTCTGCTCCGGCGAAAGGGGCGTAAGCCGCGATCTGGCAACCGAAAGTGCAAGATCGGCGCACCGGCTGCCCCGACCTGGTCGATCATGGAGTTGTGGTGCCGGTTTTGGGAACCCACGGGTCCTTTGCGACCACCACAACTCCTTGATCGACGAGGGCAGGTGGATCGGCGAGGGGCACGGGGCTGGCTCGGCGGCATGGAGGGTTACGGGTCGTCTCGCTCAGCGTGACTGGCTGAGGTGTGGTGGTTGGAGGGGGCGGAGCATGATCTGTTCTCGGCGTACGCCGTCGGGCATCAGGTCGCCTGGCTCGTCGGTCAGGCGGAAGCCAGCGCGGTGGTAGAGGGCCTTCGCGCGCGCGTTGTCCGTCCTGACGGAGAGCCGTAGCCGCTCGGCGCCGCGCTTCTGGGCCCAGCGCGCCACCTCGTTCACCAGGTGGTCGCCGACACCGCTGCCGCGAGCGTCGGGGTGCACCCACATCGAGATCAGGTCCACCATGAGCGGGTCAATCGTGGGTACGCCGCTCGACATCCCAACCGGACGCCGGTCCAGGACGGCCACCAGGTTGAGTGAGCCGGGGATGCTCAGCCGGTCGCGCCAGCGCTGTTCGCGGTCGCCGTCGCCCTGCCAGTCGGCGAGCCGTGAGCCGAACGCTTCCGGCGCCTCGGCGAGGGCGGCAAGCCGCAGCTCCCGCCAGGTGGGCCAGTCGTCGGAGGTGAGCACCAAGATGTCGATCATGCGGCGATGGTGCCCGGACGGATCGCCGGGCACCACCGCATTTTCCGCCGTCCGGCGCTGCACCCCCGCCCGGGTGCGGCGCCGGACGGGGATCAACTGGTCGTCGTACAGGAGACCAGCGGAACCGGGTTGCTGCCGTTCCACGAGCCGAGGAATCCGAACGTGGTGCTCGCTCCGGCGGCAAGTGTGCCGTTGTGGTTGGCGTTACGTGCGGTGACGAGCGTGCCGCTGGTGCTGACCGTCGCGTTCCACGACGAGGTGACCTGCTGACCGTTGCCGTAGTTCCAGCTCACCGACCAGCCCCGGGTGGGTGAACCGCCGGCGGTCACCTTCACGTCGGCCTGGAAGCCACCGGCCCACTGACCGGTCACCTGGTACGTCGCCGTGCAGGCACCGGCCGGCGGCGGGGTGCTCGGCGGCGGCGTGGTTGGCGGGGGCGTGGTTGGCGGGGGCGTGGTGGGCGGCGGGGTCGTCGGCGGGGGCGTGGTGGGCGGCGGTGTGGTCGACCCGCCGCCGAAGTCGACGTCGCTGCACAGGTAGTACGACTGGTCCAGGTGGCTGGCCTGCCAGACGGTGTAGACGATGTGCCGTCCGGTGCGTCCCGGCGCGCTCACCGGGATCTGGATCGAGACACCACCGGTGTCCGGGTTCCACTGGGAGGCCGGGGTGTTGCCGATCTGGCCGGCCAACTCCAGGTTGCCCCAGCCGAGCGGTTGGGTGGCGGAGTTGAAGCCCTGCTTCGTCACGTACACCCGGATGTAGTCGGCGCCGTGGCTGGCCTGGTCGAAGAAGCGGAGCCGGAAGTTGTTCGACACCGCTGTGGTCTTCCAGGCGCCGACGGTGTCCAGCGCGTTGTAGCGAGGGCTCTGGGTACGTCCGCCGCTGCACAGTTGGCCGTCGGGTACGGCGGCCTGGTGGTTACCGCCCACGCCCTCGCGGAACAGGCCGTTCCAGTTCCACATGGCGGCCGGGTCGGACTGCCAGGCCTGCCAGCACATCGGGTCCTCGGTGGCCATCCGAGGGTTCTGGAAGTCGCCGCCCCAACGTTGCCAACAGCTGTAGTTGCGCGACGCCGGGTCGACCACCGAACCGTGCGCCGAGGCGGGCTTGGTCAGGATGGTGGTCAGTGCGGTCGTCAACAGGAGCGCGGTGGCCGCCACGATGGCGAACAGCCAGAGCACGCGTCGTGATCGGGTGAGTGTGGACATGGAGCCCCCGGGGGGATGAGGTGGGACGTCGACACCCGGATCGCCGGGAGTTGCCCACTCCCGTGCCTGTCGCTGGCTCCCGCGACGGCTTTACCCGGCACCATGCCAGCTCGATAGTCAGCCGTCAATGGCATCGCGCCGCATCGGGGTGTGCGGGATGCCGTCCTCGACGTAGTCGGGGCCGCTCACCGCGAAGCCGTGCCTGGCGTAGAACGCGACAAGGTGCGACTGGGCTTCCAGCACGCAGGTCCGGTTGCCCACCACCTCCAGCGCCGCCGTCATCAGCCGGCCGGCGTGTCCGCCGCCGCGCGCCGCCGGGGCCACCACCACCCGACCGATCCGGGCGACACCGTCCGGGTCGGCCAAAATCCGCAGGTACGCCAGCGGCGCGCCGCCGTCGGTGAGCCAGACGTGCCGGGTGCCCGGCTCGACGTCCCGCCCGTCCAGCTCGGGGTACGGGCAGTTCTGCTCCACCACGAACACGTCGATGCGCAGTTTGAGCAGGTCGTGGAGGGTGCGGGCGTTCAGGTCGGCGAAGGAGGCCGTCCGGAGTTCGGTGGTCTGCTGGGGCATCCACCGATGGTAGGTCGGGTGGGTTCACCTGAGATCCGCGCGGTCGGGTGCGAGGTAGGTGGCGGCCACGGCGGTGAGCAGCAGGGCACCGCCGACGATCACCGGCAGGGGGAGCGGTTCGCGCAGCAGCGCCACCGCCAGCGCCGCGGCGGTGAGCGGTTCGAGCAGGGTCAGCACGGCCGCGACGCTGCCCGGGGTGGTGCGCAGCCCGGCGTAGAACAACGCGTACGCGACCGCCGTGGTGACCACGCCGAGGTGCAGCAGCAGCGCCAGGGTGTCGAGGCGTACCGGCACGCTGACCCCGGCTACCAGGGTGAACGGTGCCAGGGTCAGCGCGCCGACAGTGGTGGAGATGGTGGTCAGCGTCATGGGCGCGGTGCGCTGCGACACCTGACGGCTGACCAGGGTGGTCACCGCGTACCCGAGGCCGGAGCCGGCTGCCGCGAGCAGGCCGAGCAGCGGGGCGGGCGCCGCCGCGCCGGGGTGCTCGGTGGCGGCGGTGATCAGGACGAGGCCGGCCACCGCCGCGACCAGCGTGCCGAGTCGCAGCGGGCCGGGGAGCCGGCGGGCGTGCGCCGACTCCCAGGCCGCGGCGAGCACCGGTGCCAGGCCCAGGCTGACGATGGTGGCCACGCTGACTCCGGCCCATGCCACGGCGGCGAAGTAGAGCGCCTGGTAGAGGCCGAGGCCGACGCCGGTGAGCAGCAGCGGTACGGGTGCGGCGCGCACTGTGGTCACGATCGTGCGGAGCCGGCCGGCGGTACACGCCAACAGCACGAGCGCGGCGATGGCGAGGCGGTGGAAGCCGATGCTCACCGGGCTGAGCCCGGTGCTCTCGCGCAGGAGTTGCACCGCCACACCGGTGGTGCCCCACAGCACCCCGGTGACGGTGATCTGGATCAGGCCGCTGCGGGCGGCGTGGCTGGCGGCCGAGGCGGCCGGCAGCGGGGTGCGGGTCGTGGACACGGGAGCGCTCCGAAGGGTGAGCCGTTGACGGGGACGACGTCGACGGAGCGCGTACGGCATGGTGGCCGAGCGGGGTCAGGTCACCCGGTCGGCGAGAGGCGCGGCGCTCCGCTCAGGAGCGCGGCGGGGGCAGGACGCCCAGGAACGGCCGCATGGCGATGACCGTACCCCAGTGTGGTGGTCCGGTTGGCCCGCGGCCGGGCGGCGCGGTCAGGCCGGGCGGGCGCCCACGGCGTCGCGGACCTCCGCGCCCACCGCTCCCTCGACGGCGCGGGCGCAGTGTGCGCAGCAGAAGAAGCGGCCGTTGACCTCGACGCCGTGCCCGGAGATCTTGACCTGGCAGTGCTCGCAGATCGGTGCCATGCGGTGGATCGCGCACTCGAACGAGTCGAAGGTGTGCACGTCGCCGCTGACGGTGTGCACCTCGAACGCCATCCAGTAGTCGTTGCCGCAGACCTCGCAGGTTGCCACCGAAAACCTCCGTTAAATGGACAAGTGCCTACAGAATCCTCCAAGTGGCGCCGACGTAGGGGCGGAACGTCGACGCCCGACCGCCACGACGGCGTGTCGGCGTCGGCGTGTTGCCCGTTGTGCCTGGTGAACCGCCGCAACCCCCGGAGGATCACCGTGATCAAGCGCAACAGGCTCTTCGGCAACCAGACCCGGGTCACCTTCTGCCTGCCCCGCGATGTCCCGCCCGGCCCGGTGAGCGTCGTCGGCTCGTTCAACGGCTGGCAGCCCGGTCGACACGAGTTGGTGACCCGCCGCGACGGCACCCGGACGGTGACGGTGAAGCTGCCGCCGGGGGAGTACCGGTTCCGCTACCTCGGCACCGGCGGCGTCTGGTTGGACGATGAGTCGGCCGACGAGGTCGACGGCGGGGGCAGCCTGCTCCGCCTCTGAGAAGAAAACTGCCATCATCGATGGATTTATCGATGAGAGTCTTTACTGTTAACAATGTTTAAATTACTTTGAGGGGCACCTCACCGGACCTGGAAAAGGAGCTGCCCCGATGCGTCGAAGAATCACCGTCCCGCTGGTGGCGGCGGGCGCTGTCGCCGCCACCCTCACCGTCGCCGCCCCCGCGCAGGCGCACGGCTACGTCTCCGCCCCACCGAGCCGGCAGGCGCTCTGCGCGCAGGGCCGGGTGCCCGACTGCGGGCAGATCAGGTACGAGCCGCAGAGCGTCGAAGGACCCAAGGGCCTGCGCAGCTGCAACGCCGGAATCTCCCAGTTCGCCGTCCTCAACGACGACAGTCGGGGCTGGCCGGCCACCTCGGTGGGCACCTCGCTGACCTTCACCTGGGTGAACACCGCCCGGCACGCCACCAGCAACTGGGAGTACTGGATCGGCAACACCCGCGTCGGCGTGGTCAACGGCAACAACCAGCAGCCGGGCGCCACGGTGTCGCACAACGTCAACCTCGGCGGCTTCTCGGGCCGGCAGAAGATCCTCGCGGTGTGGAACATCTCCGACACGGCGAACGCCTTCTACTCCTGCATCGACGTGCAGATCGGTGGCGGCGGGTCGAATCCGACCCCGACCCCGACGCCGACGCCGACCGCCACCCCACGGCCCACCCCGACCCCCACCCCGACCAATCCGCCCGCCCAGGGCGGCACGTGGGCGACAGGCCGGGCGTACCAGGTCGGCGACCAGGTCACCTACGGCGGAGCGACGTACCGCTGCCGGCAGGCGCACACCGCGATCCCGGGCTGGGAGCCGCCGAACGTACCGGCGCTCTGGCTCCAGGTCTGACCGCACGGGTGCGGCCCCTGGTCGCACCCGTGTCGCCGCTCTCGCGTGAACGGAGGCAACCGGCATGCCCCGCCGTACCCCGCTGGCCTTCCTCGCCGCGGCCCTGCTGCTCACCGGAGCCTGCGCCGGACCGCCCACGTCGAGGCCGTCGACAGTGCCTCAGCCGACACCCACGTCCCCGGCCGGCTCGGCGGCGGCCGGGTCCGTGGGTGCCGGGTCCCCGATCGGGGCGGACTCGATGAGCGGGATCGACGTGGTGTTCCTGAGCACCATGGTCGGCCACAGCGAACGCACCCTGCAGATCGTCCGGCTGGCCCGGGACCGGGTACGCGACGACGCGCTGCGCACCCTGGCCGCCGCCGTCGAGGCGACCGAGGCCGACGAGCTGGCCGCCATGCGCGGCTGGCTGCCCACGGCCGGGCCGGGCGCCAGCGCGGCCGCACACCACCACGACGGGCACGGCGACGACGCCGCGCTCGACCGGCTGCGGACCGCGCCGGACGCGGACGTCGACCGCGTGCTGCGCGAGGTACTCGCCGACCACCAGCGATGGGCCGCCGACCTGGCCAGATCCCAGGTCGGTGTCGGCCGCAACGAGCAGGTCCGCGACCTGGCCCGCCGGATCGAGCAGTCCCGGACCGCCGAGGTCGAAATGCTCAGGGGTACGCCCTGAGCGGCTCCTCGCTCAGCGGGGTTCCAGCTTGATGGAGACCGAGTTGACGCAGTGCCGGGTGTCCTTCGGGGTGAAGCCCTCGCCGTGGAAGACGTGCCCGAGGTGACTGTCGCAGCGGGCGCAGCGGATCTCCGTACGGGCCATGCCGAGGCTGCGGTCCTCGATCTCCTTGACCCGGCCCGGGATGGCGTCGTCGAAGCTCGGCCAGCCGCAGTGCGAGTCGAACTTCGTGTCGCTGGAAAACAGCTCCAGCCCGCAGGCGCGGCAGTGGTAGACCCCCTGGGTCTTCGTGTCCACGTACTCGCCCGTCCACGGGCGTTCGGTGCCGGCCTCCCGGAGAACGTGGAACTCCTCGGGGGTCAGTCGGACCCGCCACTCTTCGTCGGTACGGGGCAGCTCGTTGTCGTCAAGACTCACCCGTCAACGGTACGTCGAACGTCGGGGGCGTGGCATAAGGTCGCGGGATGGGTGGCACCAAGGCTGCGGCCGCCGAGGTCGAAGTAGCCGGGCACACCGTCCGGTTGAGCAGTCCGGATCGGGTGATCTTCCCGCAGCGGGGGTTCACCAAGGCGGACGTCTTCCACTACTACCTCGCGGTCGGCGACGGGATCATGCGCGCCCTGCGGGACCGCCCGACCACCCTGCAACGCTTCCCCGAGGGCGTCGAGGGCGAGGCCTTCTTTCAGAAGCGGGTGCCCACCCGGGGGGTGCCGCCCTGGGTGACGACCGCCCAGATCACCTTCCCGAGCGGTCGGAGCGCCGCGGAGCTCTGCCCGGCCGACCTGGCGCACGTGGCCTGGGCGGCGCAGATGGGCACCATCGTCTTCCACCCCTGGCCCGTGCGGGCCGCCGACGTCGACCGCCCCGACGAGCTGCGCATCGACCTGGACCCGCAGCCCGGCACCGACTTCGCCGACGCCGCGCGGGCCGCCGGCGAGGTCCGCGCGCTCCTCGACGAGCTGGGCGCGACCGGCTGGCCGAAGACCTCCGGCGGTCGGGGCGTGCACGTCTACCTGCGCATCCAACCCCGCTGGACGTTCACCGAGGTGCGCCGGGCCACCATCGCGCTGGCCCGGGAGGTGGAACGCCGCAACCCCGACCTGGTCACCACCGCCTGGTGGAAGGAGGAGCGCGGCACCCGGGTCTTCGTCGACTTCAACCAGATGGCGCGCGACCGCACGATCGCCTGCGCGTACTCGCTGCGGGCCAACGCGCGGGCCACCGTCTCCACCCCGGTCACCTGGGACGAGCTACCCGACGTCGACCCGGACGACTTCGACCTGCGCACCGTGCCGGCCCGGCTCGCCGAACGAGGTGACCCGCACGCCGGGATCGACGACGCACCGTGGGACATCACCCCGCTGCTCGAGTGGGCCGAGCGCGACGCCGCCGCCGGCCAGGGCGACCTGCCGTACCCGCCGGACCACCCGAAGATGCCCGGTGAACCCAAGCGGGTCCAGCCCAGCCGCGCCAAGCGCACCCCCGACGGTCCGTGACCGCCCTGCTGCCTCACAGCGGTAGCGGGGCCGTCCACGCCAGGAACCTCTCGAACAGTTCCCGTGGGTCGGGTCCCGGCTCGGGGTTGAGCTGGTAGAGGTCGGCTGTCGCGTCGAACAACTGGCTCGCCAGGTAGATCGACAACCCCACCCGATCCGTCCCGTACTGCACCCGCAGCAACATCCGAGCGAGTGGGCACGGCCAGGCGGCGGCGCACACCCGACAGAGCCACGTGGGCCGGCGCGGCAGGTGCTGGTGCACCGGATGCAGGTTGCGCAGCGGCCCGTCTCCAGGCGGCTCCCCACTCGACGTAGACATGCCCTTTACGGTGACCGGTAAGTTGCCCCGGGTCAAGGAGTCGGGTCATCTGTTTACCGTCCGGCATATGGATCTGGTGGGCGCTGCGGAGATTCGCGCGATGCTCGGTGGCATCAGCAAGCAGCGCGTTTATGTGATCACCAGCCATCGGAACTTCCCGGAACCCGTGGCCGACCTGGTCCAGGGCAAGGTCTGGCGGAGGTCGGACGTGGTGGCCTGGATCCGGGAGCACCGGCCGGAGTTGGCCGAGGGCTGACCCGGGCCTGATTGGGTCGCCCAGGGCGCTTCGCGCCGCCGTTTTTGTCGTACACCTGTTCTAGAGTTTGCCTGTGATCGATGAGTTGGCGCGGGCGGAGGGTGCGGTGGCGGCCTGCGCCGACGCCCCGGCCTGGGCCCTCTCCGAGCACGACTTGATCGCGGTGCTCGATGCCACGCACCGGTTGCAGCAGCGGCTGGCGGCGGTGCAGTTGGCGGCGGTCCGCGAGTTGGACGGTCGAGGCGCAGCAGTCGCGCAGGGTGCCTCCTCGACGGCTGTGTGGTTGCGCCACCGCCTGCGCCTGGACGACGCCGCAGCGCGTCGGCTGGTCGGTCTCGCCGCCGCGCTCGACGTGGCCCCGCCCGCCGTGCGCGACGCCCTGGCGAGCGCGGCGGTCAGCGCGGAGCAGGCCCGGGTCATCGCCGACACGGCCGCCACGGTGTCTGCGGCGGCCGACGCCGAGGTGACCGACAAGGCCGTCGGTGTGCTGGTGGAGTGGGCCGGGCAGTTCGACCCGGCAGTGCTGCGCCGGTTGGGTGCCCGGATTCTCGACCATGTGGCGCCCGACCTCGCCGAGGCCGCCGCCGCCGCGGCGGCCCTGGCCGCCGAGGCCGCCCGCGCGGCCCGCGACCGGCACGTCACGATTTCCGAGCAGGCCGGCGGGTGCCTGCGACTCAGTGGCATCCTCGACGCCGAGACCGCCGGCCTGCTGCGCGCCGCCATCGACCCGCTGAGCGCACCCGCCGGCCCCGACGACGCTCGCGGAGCCGGTCAGCGCCGCCACGACGCCTTCGCCGACGTGTGCCGCCTCGCGCTGCGCACCGGCGAGGTACCTGACAGCGGCGGCGACCCCGCCCAGGTCGTTATTACCGCCAGTTATGACGCGTTGGCTGCTCAGGTGGGCGCCGGGACGCTCGACATCGGCCTTCAGCTCACCCCCGACACCGTGCGCCGGCTCGCCTGCGACGCGGCCGTGCTGCCCGCCGTGCTCGGCGGCGCGGGCCAGGTCCTCGACGTGGGCCGGCAACGCCGCCTGATCACGGGGCCACTGCGGCGGGCACTGGTGCTGCGCGACGGCGGCTGCGCCTTCCCCGGCTGCGACCGCCCACCGCGCTGGTGCGCCGCCCACCACATCCGGCACTGGGCCGACGGCGGCCTCACCAGCCTCGACAACGCGGTGCTGCTCTGCGGCCACCATCACCGGCACGTCCACCAGGCCGACTGGGTGGTTCGGCTGGGTGACGACGGCCACCCGGAGTTCATCCCGCCGGCCTGGCTCGACCCCGACCAACTCCCGCGCCGCAACCACTACCACCGACGGACGTAGGCCGATCCGCCTGGCAGCCTGGGTTGTAGCGGAGGGACGGGTCCAATATCTCTGCAACCGCTGTGCGCCATAGGCGCAGCCTGAGAGGTGGTTGACCTTGACGCGCGGTCAACCGCTGTTGAACGCCGGGCCGGCTGTCGGACCCGGGGTTTAGCCTGCCGGCATGACGAGCGCCGAGCTGGATGAGCTGATCGTCGCGGACGCCGACGCCCTGCGCGTGTGGTTGTCGGCCCACCACGCCACGTCGCCCGGCGTCTGGCTCGCGCTGACCAGGAAGGGTGGCACGGTCACGACGCTGACCTGGCAGCAGGCGGTCGACGAGGCCCTGTGTGTCGGCTGGATCGACGGGCAGGCCAGGAAACGCGACGAGGAGTCCTCCTGGATCCGGTTCACCCCGCGCCGGGCGCGCAGTTCCTGGTCCCAACGCAACGTGGCGAACGTGGCCCGGCTGGAGGAGCAGGGGCTGATGTTGCCGGCGGGCCGCGCGGCGGTGGACGCCGCGAAGGCGGATGGGCGGTGGGCCGCCGCCTACGCCCCGCCGTCGGAGGCCGAGGTGCCGGCCGATCTTCTCGCTGCCATCGCCGCCGAGCCCGCCGCCCAGGCGATGCTCGACGTCCTCACCAAGGCCAACCGGTTCGCTCTCATCCATCGGCTCAACGCCGTCAAGCGCATCGAGACCCGCGAACGCAAGATCGGCGAGTTCGTCGCCATGCTGGCCCGGCACGAGACCTTCTACCCCCAGAAGGCCAGGCCGGCCGCCGGGCCGACGCTGCCGTCAGTCGGCGCGGGCCTCGAGGAAACCGATTGACTTTCGATAGCTAGCAAGCGAAAATCGATGCATGGTTACTGAGCATCGAGCGGTTGCCGCTCTCCGAGTCTTCCTCGTGGTGCTGTTCGGGGTCCTGGTGGTGTTCCAGACCCTCTCGCTGCCCGGGCAGTTCAGGTACATGGCCGAGCAGTCGCCGCAGGACGCCCACCTCAGGTGGCCGGCCACCGCCGTGACGGTCTTCTGGGTGCTCTGCGTCCAGGTGGTCATCGTCGCGACCTGGCAGCTGCTCAGCCTGGTCAAGAACGACCGCATCTTCACCGAGGCGTCCCTCAAGTGGGTGGACGCGATCGTCTGGGCCATCGCCGCCGCCTGGGTGGTGCTGGTGGCGGTCTTCCTCTGGGTCGGGTTCAACGCGGACGACCCCGGGGTGCCACTGCTGCTGTTCCTGCTGACGGTGGGCGTCACCGTGCTGGGGCTCCTCATGGTGGTCATGCGGGCGCTGTTGCGGCAGGCCACCACCCTGCGGACCGACATGGAAGCGGTGATCTGATGCCCATCGTCGTCCGCATCGACGTGGAGTTGGCCAAGCGCAAGATGAGCGTCGGTGAGTTCGCCGAGCGCGTCGGGCTCACCCCCGCCAACGTGGCGGTGCTGAAGAACGGCCGCGCCAAGGCGGTCCGGTTCAGCACCCTCGAAGCGATGTGCCGCGTCCTCGACTGCCAGCCCGGTGACCTGCTGGAGTGGGTCGAGGAAGAAACCCCATGAGGTACGTCCTGATCATCGGAGTCGTCCTCTCGGTGGCGCTCGGCATCACCGTCGTGGTGCTGGGCGGGGCCGACGACTCCCCGGGACTGCAGCTCATCGGCGTCATGCTGGTGCTCTGCGCGGTGGTCTTCGGCATCCGCAACCGTCGAGGCCGCAACTAGCCGTCCCGCCCGACAACTCTCTCCGTAATAACGATCATGTAACGGGCGCGAACCTTTCCCGGTAGGTGGCCTGTCTTGATGGTCGTCGGCCCGCCAGGGCCAGGGGAGGCGTCGGATGAAGCTGGTGTGGAGGCGGGCCCGCGAGGCGCGAGGGTTGCTGGTCGCGGCGGTGATCGCTGCCCTCGTCGCCGTCGCGTTGGTCACTGGGCTGTCCGACTACAACCGTCGGGCGGTGGACGCCGGGCAGCGGGCACTGGTCGCCGCCTCACCCGCCGAGGAGCGCGGCCTTCTGGTCAGCGGCTCGGGTGGGCGGGACGCGGCCGAGTTCGCCACCCGGGACAAGGCGGTCCGAGCCGAGTTCGCCACCGGGCTCGGCGGCGTCCCGGTCAGTGTCACGGCCGCCCGTTACGGCACCGGCCGGGAACTGACCGGCGACCTCGGGCAGATCCCGCGTACGGCCGACGAACCGGTCTTCGCGAACCTGGCCACGTTCGCCGACCTCGCCAGCCACGCGGAGCTGACCAGCGGAGCCTGGCCCAGCCCCGGAGCGAACCCCGTCCAGGTGAGCCTGCCCGAGCGGGTCGCCGGTGCCCTCGGCCTGACCGTCGGCGAACGCGTCCCGGTGCGCGATCGGGCCACCGAACGACGCGGGGAGTTGGTGCTCGCCGGCACCTGGCGGCCCCGCGACCCGGCGGACGCGTACTGGCTGCTGGCCCCCGGCGTGGGGGCGGGCAGCGCCGGTTCCGGCACCTCGTACGGGCCGTTCACGCTCGACCCGGCCGACTTCGCGGCCACCTTCCCGGGCTCGGTGTCGGCGTCCTGGCTGGCCCAACCGGACCTCGGCGCCGTCGACACCGCCGACCTGCCCGCCGTTCGGAAAGCCCTCACCGAGGCGGCCACCGCAGTGCCCGAGGCCGCCCAACTGGGCAGCTCCGGGCAGACGGTGACCAAGATGCCGCAGCTGCTGGACCGGATCGGCCGCGCCGACCTGGTGGGTCGCTCGTCGCTGGCCACCCCGCTGCTGCTCATCCTGGTGCTCGCCGGCTACGCGCTGGTGCTGGTCGCCGCGCTGCTGCACGAGGACCGCCGCCCACAGACCGCGCTGCTGCGCGCCCGCGGCGCCGCCCGTAAGCAGTTGGCCGGCCTGGCCGCCCGCGAGGCGACCCTGGTGGTCGCCCCGGCCGCCGTGCTCGGTCCGCTGATCGCCGGTGAGGCGTTGCGGTACATCCGACCCGGCGGGTCGGGTGACCTCTACACCGCCGGCGGCAACACCACCCTGGTGTGGGCGGCGGCAGCGGCCACCGCGGCCGGCTGCCTCGTCGCCATGGTCCTTCCGACGCTGCGCGGCGCCGGGACGTACGTCGCCGACATGGCGGCCCGATCCCGGCCGAACCGGGCCGCGAGCGTCCAACGCGCCAGCGTCGACCTGGTGCTCGTGGCGCTCGCTGTGCTCGCCTGGGTGCAGCTACGCCGATACGCCTCCCCGCTGGCCGGCTCGGGTGGACAGCTCGGGCTCGACCCGCTGCTGGTCGCCGCCCCGACGCTCGGCGTGCTGGCCGGTGCCGTGCTGGCGTTGCGGGTGCTCCCGCCGCTCACCCGGTTCGCGGAGCGCTTCGTCGACCGACGCCCCTGGACCGCCACCATGTTCGGCATGTGGCAGGCCGGCCGGCGTCCGCACGCCGGCCCGGTGCTGCTGCTCGCGCTCGCCGTCGGCGGCAGCACCCTGGCCTGGTCGCTGATCAGCACCGGCGAGCGGTCCCAGGTCGAGCAGGCCGGCCACACGGTCGGCGCCGACCTCCGGGTGACCGAACGGACCGGTGGCGCCCCACCGACCCGGGCCGGTGAACTCGCCGCGCTACCGAGCGTGGACCGGGTGCTGCCGGCGTGGCGGGACGAGATCCGGGTCGGACGGGAGAACCTGCCGGCGACAGTGATCGGTGTCGACCCGGCCAGCGCCCCGGGCGTCGTCCGGCTCGCCGACCGCCTCGGCGACGGATCGGTGTCGGAGCAGTACCAGCGCATGATCGATGAGCGCGGGACGCCCGCCGGTGTCGAACTGCCCGCCGGGGCACGGGCGATCACCGGCACGGTCCGTACCCCGGTGAGCAGCGCCGCCCGGTCGGTGAAGGTCGCGGTGACGCTGCTGGTCACCAGCTCCGACGGGCTCGCCCTGCGGCTGCCGGCGGCCAACGCCGACGGTGACGGCCGGGCCACCCGGTTCTCCGTGCAACTGCCCGACGTGGGCGGGGCGCGGCTGCGGCTGGCCGGGTTCGAAGCCGACGGCGGGCTGGCGGCCGGCAACGCCTACCGACTCCAGGTGGACGGGTTGGCGGTGGTCAACGCCGACGGCACGACCCGACCCGCCGAGCTGAGCGGCGACTGGATGCTGACGGCCCCCGGCGTGGAGTCCACGCGGGTCCGGACCACCGCTGCCGGCTTCGCCGCGGTCCACCCCGTGGAGGTGATTCCCGGCGGGCAGTTCGCGTACCAGCCGCCCACCCGGTTCTCCGTCGTGGCGGGCGGGGAGAGCAAGCCCGCACCGGTGCTGATGACCCCCCAGGTACGCGAAGCCCTGAGCCTGAACGTCGGCGACACCGTCGACCTCACGCTCCCCGGGGTGACGATGCCGGTGCACCTGGTCGGCGAGCTGAGCGCCGTGCCGACGACCAGCACCGCTGCCGGCGTGCTGTTGGACCTGCCGGCCGCCGTCGACGCGATGATCCGGAGCAGCGGCGCGGTGCGACCCGTACCGGAATGGTGGGTCGGCGCCGCCGACGCGAACGCCGCCGCCCAGGCGGTCAGCGCGCTCCCGGGCGTCACAGTGCTCAACCGGGAGGCGGCCATCGAGGCGGCCGCCGACGACCCGTACTGGCGTGGCTCGCGTACCGGCATGCTCGCCGCCGCGCTCGGCGCGGTGCTACTCGCCCTCGTCGGCCTGGTGGTGGACGTGTGGGCCACCGCCCGGCGTCGGCTCGGCGAGTTCGCGGTCCTGCACACCCTCGGCGCCACGCCCCGACTGATGGCCCGGGCGCTGCTCGCCGAACAGACGTTCCTCGCCGGCATCGGTGTGGGCGTCGGGCTGTTACTCGGCACCGCGGTCGGCGCGACGATGGCCCCACTGGTCATCCTCACCCCGGCCGCCGGTCGGCCGACACCCCCGGCGGCGTTCGTGCTGCCCTGGGTGCCGATCGGCCTGACCGCGGTCGGTCTGCTGCTGGCGGCGCTCGCCTTCAGCGCGTTCATCGCCGCAGGCATCCGTCAGCGGGTGGCGGCGGTTCAGCTGCGAATCGGGGGAGAACGATGAGCGTCGGGGCGGCCGTCCGGCGGGTCCGGGCGTACGGGGGGCAGTTCCTGCTGCTGGCGGTGCTGACCCTGGTGGTCACGCTGCTGATCAGTGGAGTGCCCCGGCTGGTCAACCGGCTCGCCGAACAGGGGCTGCGAGCGCAGCTCAACAGCGAGCCGGCCGCGCGCCGGGACATCTCGTACACCACCAGCCTGGAGCCCGCGACGTCGCGGCGGACGGCGATGGGCGACGCCGCCGAGCGGTTCGACTCCCTGGCCGCGGAGATGCCGCCGCCGGTGCGCTCGGCGGTGACCGAACAGTGGTACAGCGTCGAGACCGCAGGGGCCCGCGTGGTCGGGCCGGACCTGGCGGCCCGCAACCTGCTGGTCGACATGGGCTTGCGGGCCATGCCCGACATTCAGGGAGCGAGCACCCTCGTCGAGGGGACCTGGCCGAGCGAGACGTACGTTCCCGACCGGCCGATCGAGGTGGCGCTCGACGTCGACGTGGCCGGCAAGCTCAACCTGCGCGCCGGCAGCCAACTGCGCATCGGCAGAACCGACGAGAAGGGCAGACTCGTCGACGGTGTCCCGTTGATGGTGTCCGGGCTGTTCCGCCCCGTCGACCGCGCGAACGGCATCTGGGACGGGCTCCCACAGCTACTGCGGATCATCGAACCGCAGGGTGATGGCCAGCCGTTCGTCATCGTCGGCGTCGTCGCGCAGTCGCCCTTCAACAAGCGGGCCGCGGAGGGCTGGGCGATCCAGTCCACCTGGCGCTACCGACTGGGCGTCGACCGGATCGACGCACGCGAGCTGGACCAGATGATCGACGGCCTGCAGGTGATGCAGCGCAACAAGCCGCCGGGGCTCAGCCTGACCCAGGGCGTCGACGTCCCGTTGCGCGCGTTCGCCGCCCAGATCGACGCCGTCCGGACACTGCTCGCGGTGATCGCGGCCGGCGTCCTGGCCACCCTGGCGGGGCTCATCGTCCTCGCGGCCAGTCTCGCCACCAGACGGCGTCGCTCGGAGTTCGCGTTGCTGCGTGCCCGTGGCGGCGGGGCCACCGCCGGCGCCCGGCGCAGCCTCGCCGAATCGGTGCTGGTGGTCCCGATCGCCGCCGTGCTGGGCTGGTGGCTGGGCACGCTGTTCCCCGGTGCCCCCGACCCGACCACGCCGTACCTTGTCGCGGCGACCGTGCTGGTGACACTCGCGCTGCCCGTGGCGACGCTGGCCGTACCGGCCGGCGGAGCGGCGCGTCGGGACCTGATCCGGGTGCGCCCGTCGGCCCGTCGACTCACCGCCGAGGTCTCCCTGCTGCTCCTGGCCGGGCTCGCGGCGGTGCTGCTGCGTCGGCGTGGCCTGACCCTCGGAGAGGTGGACCCGCTCCTGGTGTCGGTGCCGGTGCTCCTCGCGGTCGCGGCGGCGGTGCTGGCGCTGCGCGCGTACCCCTGGCCGTTGTTGCTGGTCAGCCGGCTTGCCGCGCGGACCCGGGGCAGCGTGGCCTTCCTCGGCACGGCCCGCGCCGGACGCTCGGCGGTCGCCGCCCCGCTGGTCGTGGTGGTGTTGGCGATCGGCACCGCGGCGTTCTGCGCGGTGGTGGCCGCCGGCGTCGACGCCAGCCGGGAACGGGCCGCCGCGCAGATCGTGCCCGCCGACGCGGTGATCCGCGGGGAGCGCTTCGCACCCGACACCGTTGACGAGCTGGGCCGCCTGCCGGGGGTTCGGGCCGTCACCCCGGTGCTGTACGAGGACGATGAGCGGTTCGCGTCCGACGAGGCCGGCACCGACGCCTTCATCGAGCAGACGGACGTGCTGCTGGTCGACGGCTCGGGGTTGGACAAGGTGGCCCGCGAATCGCAGGTGGACGTGTCGGTTCCGGCCGCGCTGCGCACCGCCGCGCCCGGCCCGGGACCGCTGCCGGCGATCGTCTCACCGGCGGTCGCCGCCGACCTGGCCAAGGCCGGGCTGGCCGACTCGGCCTTCATCTCGATGCAGGGCCAGCGGTACGGGTTCCGGGTGGCCGGCACCGCCGACGGTTTCCCGATGCTCGCGGCGAACACCGGCCGGTTCGTGATCCTGCCCTGGCAGGCCCTGCCGACGCGTACCACCACACCCGTGCCGACCACCCTGCTGATCGCCGGGAACTCGCTGGACGCCGAGGCGCTACGCGTCGCCGGCGACCAGGGGCAGGAGCGCTACCAGCGGGACGGCACGGTCACCGGCCGGGAACGGCTGATCGGGGTCACCGTCGACACCCGGGCTGACGTACGCCGGGACCTTGGCGAGGGCGGCGCGAACGGGGTGCTGGCCTTCGGCTTCGTGGCCGGGGCCGTCGGCGGCACCGTGCTCGGGCTGTTGGCCATCGCGTTCACAGTGCTGGCCGGAGCGCGCGCCCGGGGTCAGGTGCTGTCCCGACTTCGTACCCTCGGCCTGTCCCGCCGGCAGTGGCGAGGGCTGCTGCTTGTCGAGTTGACCCCGCTGGTCGCGGTGTCGGTGCTGACCGGCGCGCTGGTCGGTGCGGTACTGCCCCTGCTGCTCAACCCGGTGCTCGGCCTGTCCGCGTTCACCAGTGGTGTGCCGGTCCGGGTGGCTTTCGAGCCCAGCCTGGTCGCCGCGGTGCTCGCGCTCGGGGCGGTCGCCCTCGGCTTCGCGGTCGCCGTCGAGGCCCTGAACAACCGCCGGTTGCGCCTCGGAGAGGTGCTTCGGCTCGGAGAGGAGAGCTGAGATGACCGCTACCGCCCAGACTCCACTGGTGCCTGACCTGGCCGCCCTGCAACAGCGGGCCGCGCTTCGCGCCGCCGAGCGGGCCGGTGGGCAGGACCGCCTTCGCGGGCACATCGTCTGCGACGGCCTGGTGCGCATCTTCAAGACCGAGGGGGTGGAGGTGGTCGCCCTGCAGGGGCTCGACCTGGTCATCGACCGGGGCGAGCTGGTGGCGATCGTCGGTGCCTCCGGTTCGGGCAAGTCGACCCTGCTCAACATCCTCTCCGGCCTGGACACCCCGACCGCCGGCATCGCCCGGGTGGCCGACTACGACCTGCTCTCGCTCTCGGCGAAGCGACGGCTGAGCTACCGCCGGCAGCTGGTCGGGTTCGTCTGGCAGCAGACCGGCCGCAACCTGCTGCCGTACCTCAACGCGCTGGAGAACGTCGAGCTGCCGATGCAGTTGGCCGGCAAGCGCAGCAGCAAGGCCCGCCGGGCGCGGGCCCGGGAACTGCTCGACCTGGTCGGCGTGGGCTACTGCGCCGACCGGCGCCCCGGGCAGCTCAGCGGTGGCGAGCAGCAGCGGGTCGCGGTGGCGGTGGCGGTGGCCAACGACCCGGAGGTGCTCTTCGCCGACGAGCCGACCGGTGAGCTGGACGAGGCGACCGGCGCGGAGGTCTTCGCGGCGCTGCGCACCATCAACGCGGAACTGGGCGTGACCATCGTGGTCGTCACCCACGACCACGCCGTGGCCACGCAGGTCCGTCGGACCGTCGCGATCCGCGACGGCCGGACCGCCTCCGAGGTACGCCGGACCGCGCGGATCGACGCGGACGGCAACACCGAGCTGGTCAGCGAGGAGTACGCGGTGCTGGACCGCAACGGTCGGATGCAGTTGCCGGCGGCGTTCGTCGACGCGCTCTCGCTGAAGGAGCGGGTCCGGCTCGACCTGGAGCCGGACCATGTGCAGGTACGGCCCGGCGACCGGGCCTCGGACGAGCGGGGGGCACGGGCATGAGCCGGCAGAACATGGTGGTGACCGGCGCGGCCGGGTTCGGCGGGGCGCCCGGGGCGCACCCCGACGAGGTGGTCCGGGTCAGTGGGGTGAGCCGGACCTTCGGTCGGGGCGAGCACGCCGTGCACGCCGTGCGGGACGTGTCGTTCAGCGCCAACCGGGGCGAGTTGGTCGCCATCCGAGGTCGATCCGGGGCCGGCAAGACCACGTTGCTGAACCTGATCGGCGGGCTGGACCGACCGGACAGCGGCCAGGTCGTGGTGGCCGGGCACGAGGTGACCTCCGCCGGGGAGGCGGAGCTGCTGCGGCTGCGCCGGGGCACCGTCGGGTTCGTGTTCCAGACCTTCGGACTGGTGCCGATCCTCTCCGCCGCCGAGAACGTGGGAGTGCCGTTGCGGCTGGCCCAGGTGCCGGCCGCGGAGCGGGAGGAGCGCGTCGCGGTGCTGCTGGAGCTGGTCGGCCTGGGCGGGCACGCCGCGCAGCGCCCGTACGAACTCTCCGGTGGGCAGCAGCAGCGGGTCGCGGTGGCCCGCGCGTTGGCCAACGAGCCGGACCTGCTCATCGCCGACGAGCCCACCGGTCAGCTCGACTCGGAGACCGGAAGGTCCATCATGGACCTGCTGCGTGCGGTGGTGCACGCCCGCGGCATGACGGCCCTGGTGGCCACGCACGACCCGGCCCTGATCGACCTCGCCGACCGGGTGCTGGTCCTGCGCGACGGCCGCCTGGTCGAGGGCTGACCCTGCCGGGCAGTGGCCGGCGCGGCTCGCTGTGGAGCTGATGTCGTAAACGAATCGCCGATGGTGACTCGTCTACGACATCAGCTCCACAGCGTCTGTACTGACGAGCAAGTGCCCCTACCGCGTCTGGCCGTGGCCGGGCCGGCCGTCCTGGGTGATTCCCACTGCCCCTTGTGTGAACGCGACGCCGGGTCAGAGCGCGAGCTTCATGCCCTCGTGGCTGGCGACGAAGCCGAAGCCCAGGTAGAAGCGGTGCGCGTCCTCGCGGGTCTTGTCGGTGGTGAGCTGCACCAGCGCGCAGCCACGCTCGCGAGCCTGGTCGACGGCCCAGGTCATCAACTGTCGGCCCAGGCCCTGACCACGCCGGTCGGAACGGACCCGGACCGACTCGATCAGCGACCGCTCTGCGCCGTGTCGACCGAGGCCGGGGATGTAGGTGATCTGGAGGCAGCCGACGAGGTCGCCGCCCTGCTCGGCGACGATCAGCGCGTTGCGCGGGTCGGCGGTGATGTCCGCGAACGCTCGCTCGTACGCCTCGTCCACCTCGGTGAAGTCTCGGGCCTTGCCCAGCACGTCGTCGGCGAGCAGGGCGATGACGGCGGGCAGGTCGGCCCGGACCGCAACTCGGAAGATCACGTCACTCATCCGGCGAGAATCTCACAGCGCCGGGAATGCGAACCGGCCTGTGGGGGCGTCGCTCAATTTCTGTGGATTCGCCATCCTTCGATCCATCGCATCGCACATATTTTCACCGTTCTTGGATGACTTTCGATGCATGCCGACGGCCATACGGTGAGGCCAATTGATGGACCATATTGATCGTTCTTACCCATGGTGTTGGGGTCGAACCCTCTGTAGCGTGTGCCGAACATTCGTTGATCACTTTGCCTCACGGGGGTTTGGCAGTGCCGTCGACTCTTTCTGTTTGGCGTGCGTCCACTGTGGTCGGCGCACTGTTGGCGTCCCTGCTTCATGTGGTCTGGCAGCCTGATCGCGCCGCCGCCGAGCAGCCGGATTCCTGTGCGGTCAGGGTGTCGCCGACAGCCGAGTCGGAGCGCGCCGCCCAAGCCTTGGCAGGGTCGTGTGACACGTCCGTCGAGGTGCTCGCGGCGGCAACGGAGACGACCAAGGTCTTCGCCCAGCCGTCCGGTGACTTCACCTTCGAGGCGTGGGCCGAGCCGCGTTGGACCAAGCGAAACGGGTCCTGGCGGCAGATCGACACGATGCTGGCGGTGGGCGCCGACGGCCTCGTGCGCCCCGTCGCGTCGACGGCCGACGTGGTGTTCTCGACCGGCGGGGTGGGCCCGTTCGCCACCATGACCGGCGCCGGCACCACCTTCTCGCTCGGCTGGCCGAGCCCGCTTCCAGCGGGCGTCATCGACCGGGACACGATCACCTACCCCAACGTCCTGCCCGACGTCGATCTGGTCGTCCGCGCCGAGAAGTCGGGATTCGC
Source organism: Micromonospora sp. NPDC047753 (assembly GCF_040642735.1). Lineage (NCBI taxonomy): Bacteria > Bacillati > Actinomycetota > Actinomycetes > Micromonosporales > Micromonosporaceae > Micromonospora > Micromonospora sp. NPDC047753. The sequence goes on from NZ_JBEYSL010000001.1 coordinate 39,602, forward strand.
CCACCTGCTCGTGGTGAAGACCGCAGCCGCGGCCAAGAACCCGGCGGTTCGTGAGACGCGGTACGTCGTGGGCGGCTCCGCTGACGTGGCAACCGGGAGCGGGGGAGTCGTCATCTCCGGTCCCGACGGAGTGCTCGCCGCAGCGCCGCCAGCGCTGGCCTGGGATTCGGCTCCGTCGCCCGTGGCGTCAGGGGCTCGGCGGTCGGGGCTCGGTTCGTCGAGCGATGCGCGTGCGCCGGGTGCGCGCTCCAGCGTCCGCGGCCCGGCCGAGACCGCTGCTGTCACTCCGGTGTCGGTACGAGTCGAAGACACGACGATGACGGTGGCCGCAGCTCCGGAACTGCTGGCCAGTGACCACTTTCCGATCTTCATCGACCCTGCCTACGACAAGAAGCCGTCTCGGTGGGCACCGGTGAACGACTCGAACCCCGGCACGGCGTGGACCTCCGGATCGGCCTGGCCCCGGGAGATCGTGCGGGTCGGGTCCAACTGGGACGACTACGGCGACATCTGGCGGTCGCACTTCCAGTTCGACACCACGGCTCTCGCCGGCAAGCGAATCACCGGGACGCCGAGCGTCGACGCGTACGCCGTGCACTCAGGTGACTGCGCCGGCGAGTCGGTCGGCCTCTGGCAGACGGGGAACCTGTCCAGCTACACCAACAGTTGGGACGGGATGGCGGGCCGTTGGATGCACGGCGGCGCCCTGCAGACGAAGTCGGTCAAGGCCAACGGCGGATGCAGCGGCCAGTCGGCCAACTGGGTGGCGTTCAACGCGGCGGCGATCAGGGAGAAGATCCAGGACAACGCCGACGACGGACTGTCGGCTATGACGTTCGGTCTGCGGATGGGCACCGAGAGCGGCGGCCGCTGGGCGAAGTTCGACCCGAGCAACGTGAAGATGGTCGCGAGCTATCAGCACAAGCCGACATCTCCGGTTGCGATTCGAACGGCTCCGGGCGGCAGCTGCAGCAAGACCTCGCCGGGTCCCTGGGTCAACGTCGCCACCCCGACGCTGTACGGGAAGGCCAGCGACGGCGACGGCTCGGTGAAGGTCGTCTTCGACCTGAACGGGCCGACGAGCCCGGCGGAGCACTTCTCCGCGTGGACCACGTCGGGCGAGGAGCGCGGCTGGGCCACCCCCACACTTGCCGAGGGTGACTACAACTGGCGGGTACGCGGGACGGACGAAACCGACCCCACCGGCTGGACCGGCCTGTGCTACTTCCGAGTGGACCGCACCGGCCCCACCACGCCGATCGTCGCGCGCACATCGGGGACCCCGACCGTCGGGCAACCGGTGACGCTCAGCTTCACCTCGTCCGACGCGCGGTCCGGGATGAAGCAGTTCGCCTACGGCATCGGCGTCGACGCAAAGCAGACGTTCGCGGCTTCGACGGGCACGACGTCCATCACGTTCACCCCGGAGGCCGGCCGCACCGTCGTGTACGTGTGGGCGCAGGACAACGCCGGCAACTACTCCGCGAGGGCCGCCTTCAACTTCTTCACCGGCCGCATCACCGAGGCGCAGAACCAGGGCGCCTGGCGGCTCGACGGGGACGGCCTCGACGACTCTGGTGAGGGCCGTGACCTGGTGCTCGGCAGCGGGGTCGCTTACGGACCAGACCGGAAGGGGAGCGCGAACGCCGCGTTGACCTTCAACAGCACGGGCTGCGCGCAGGCGTCGCCGGCGGTCCGCACCGACGCCGAGTACACCGTCGCCGGTTGGGTGAACCTGGCCTCGAAGAATGGCAACAAGGCCATCGTCGCTCAGACCGGTTCCATCGCGTCCGCCTTCGTCCTCAGCTACAACGCTGACGTCGATCGCTGGCGGGTCTCGCTGACCAACGCCGACAGCTCCACCGTCACGTACGCGACGGCCGATGGGGCGGCTGCCGCCGTTGGCGTGTGGCAGCACGTCGCCGCCACCGTCGACCCCGTGGCGAAGGTCGTCCGCCTCTACGTCGGCGGCTCGCTCGCGGCGGAGAACGCCATCCCCTTCACGCCGTGGAACGCCAAGTCGCGGCTCCTGCTCGGTTGTGCCGGCGGCGCGTCCACGTCGTGGCACCACATGACCGGCTCGGTCGATCACGTCGGAGTCTGGCAGGGCCTGCTCTCCGAGGCGCAGATCGCGCGGGCGGCCACCGAACTGCCCGCCGGTCAGGTCGGTAGGTGGCAGCTGCGTGGTGACGGAGTCGACTCGACCGGCTTCGCCCGGGACGCGACCGTCCCAGCGGACCTGAGCTGGGTGGACGACCCATTCGGCCGGGTGGAGTCGGCGGCGCAGATGAACGGCAACCAGTGCCTCGGCACGGCCGGTCCGGTGGTACGAACCGACGAGTCCTTCACCGTCGCGACGTGGGTCAGACTGACCGATGTATCGGCAGGTACGCAGACCGCGCTCGGTCAGGACAACGAACAGGTCAGTGGCTTCCTGCTGGGTACCAGACAGGCCAACGACGGCGCGCGGGTCTGGTCGATGGTCATGAAGGACACGAGCAGTGTGTCCTCAGGTTCGGTGACGGCCAAGGGCAGCGCCGCCGGCAGTTCCGGTAAGTGGACGCATCTGGCAGGCACGTATGACGCCACCAGCAAGCGGCTGAGCCTGTACGTCAACGGGACGCTGGCCGAATCCGTGACGCGCAACGCCGCGGGCTGGCAGGCCAACGGGCCGTTGACGATCGGCTGCGGGCGCTACGACAGCAAGGTGGTCGACCGGATCAACGGCGCGGTCTCGGATGTGCGGGCATGGCGTGGAGCCCTGACCGCTGCCGACGTGGCCGCCGTGCACGGTGGTAACCCGGCGGTGAAGCTGGAGGGGATGTGGCCCCTGGACGGCCCGGCCAGCGACACGCCCACCTACCTGACCGACTGGTCCGGCAACGGCCGGGACCTCAGCATCACCGGCCCGTACGCGTGGACCCGCGATCGCGGTTTCGGTCGGGACGGAGCGCTCGGGCTCGAACTGGCCGAGGGCTCCTGCGCGGAAACGTCCGGACCGACGGTTCGCACCGACGCCTCGTTCACGGTTTCGGCATGGGTTGTGCTGGACCAGACGACCGGCCATCACTCGGTCGTCACGCAGATCGCCACCGCCGCTCCCGGCTTCTTCTTCGGATACAACCCGGGGCCCGACCGCTGGCACTTCGGGATGCCCTCCGCGTCCGATGGGACTCCCACCTGGCACATCGCCGAATCGCAGCAGGCCCCGGAGCTCGGTAAGTGGACCCACCTGGCCGGCGTCTACGACCTGGGTAAGGGCAAGGTCCGTCTGTACGTCGACGGCGTCCTGCAGGACGAACAGGACGGCCCCTCCTCGCCCTGGATGGCGAGCGGCCCCACCCTCGTCGGATGTAACGGACACGTGAGCGGTACGCGATTCTCCCGGCTGGGCGGCGTCGTCGACGATGTCCGGCTCTGGACCTCCACAGTCGATCCGGACCGGATCGCTGATCTCGCAGCTGGCTGACCATCTCGGGGTGAGGGTGCGGCTGGACGCCGCGGGCCTCGCCGTACCTGCCGACCTCCCTTGCACCCCTCGCCCGTCAGGAAGAGGCCATGCCGAATTCTCCCGCCCTCCTTTCCCGTCCCCGACGGTTGATCGCCCTGAGCAGCATCGCGGTGCTGGTGGCGTCGACTCTCACGGTTCCCCAAGCCGCGCAGGCATCCCAGGTGCCTTCCGGGGACCGCCCCGTCAAGGCGACCAAGGCGGAGACCGTCCGCCGGGTGCCGGTGGATCGGACCCCGCTTCCGGACGACGGCGGCAGGTGGGCGGGGCCGAAGCACGCGACCTGGCCGAAGGCGGGTGCGGCCACGCTGGCGGTCGCCGAGACGCGGCGCGAGCGGCAACTCGATGGCGATCGGCAGTCGGCGTCGGCGGTGCGGGGCCTCGCCGGTGGCTTGCCGGTGAAGGCCTCGGCCGTCACCGGCAAGCGTGTCCCCACCCAGGCGCGCGTGGAACTCCTGGACGAGCAGCACTCCCGCCGACTCGGGGTCAGCGGCCCGGTGGTCGTGGTGAACGGCGACGCCGGGACGGTCGACGCGGCCTTCGACTACGCAGAGATCCGGCAGCTCTACGGCGCGGGCTGGGGTGAGCGGTTGACCCTCAAACGGCTGCCGGCCTGCGCGGCGACGACCCCGCAGCGGTCGGAGTGCCAGGAGACCGTTCGGGTTGACGCGACCAACGACCCGGCCACCAGCACGTTGTCGACCAGGGTCGACCTCTCCGGTGCGGCGCCGATGGTCTTCGCCATCACCGCCGAGGAGTCCTCGGAGGAGGGCGACTACAAGGCCACCGACCTGAAGGCATCGGGATCCTGGACTGCGGGAGACAGCTCAGGAGGGTTCTCCTACTCGAACCCGCTGCGCCTGCCGCCGGCAGAGGGTCCGCTGCCGGAGATGTCGTTGGACTACTCGTCACAGGTGGTCGACGGGCGGATGGCCGGCGCCAACAATCAGGCGTCGTGGGTCGGCGACGGGTGGGATTACGCGCCGGGCTTCATCGAGCGTACGTACGCCACCTGCACGGACGACCGCGACGCTGTCGCCGGCAAGGATCCGAACAACAAGGACAAGAAGACCTACGACCAGTGCTGGAAGGGTGACTCGCCGAACGTCACGGTCTCGCTCAACGGCACCAACGCGTCCCTGATCAAGGATGACGTCTCGGGTGTCTGGCGCGCGCAGAGCGACAGCAACTGGCGGATCCAGTTGGACGGCAGTCCGGGGACGTCGGGGAGCGCCACTACCGAACGGTGGACGGTCACCACGCCCGACGGCACCCGCTACTTCTTCGCGGGCGAGGCCGCCGCGACCGACTCACGGTGGACGATCCCGGTCTTCGGCAACCACTCCGGCGAGGACTGCCACGCGACCGCCTTCAAGGACTCGTCCTGCAAGCAGGCCTGGCGCTGGATGCTCGACAAGACCGTGGACGTCCACGGCAACACGGTCCGCTACTACTACCAGGGCGAGACCGGTCACTACGGCGCGGCTGACGACAAGGACAACCGGCAGTCGTTCACCCGGGGCGGTTACCTGACGCGGATCGACTACGGGCTGCACGCCAATTATTCGAGCGTCGCTGCCACCGGGCGGGTGGTGTTCAGCGTCGCCGACCGGTGCCTGGCGACCGAGTGCCACAAGGATGGCAAGCCGGTCAAGGCGAACTGGCCGGACGTGCCATGGGACAAGGAATGCGACGCGGTGCCCTGCACCGACAAGCTGGCACCGGTCTTCTTCAGCACCAAGCGACTCACGAAGATCACCACCCAGGTACGTGACGGCAGCGCGTTCCCCGACGTCGAGTCGTGGAGCCTGAGCCACGAGTTCAAGGCGCCGAAGGTGGCCGGCTCGGCGTCGCTGTGGCTCAAGGAGATCGTGCACGCCGGGCACGTCGGTGGCCTCGTCACGGACCCGCCGGTGCAGTTCACCGGCGTGGAGTTGGTGAACCGGGCCAATGTCCTGGCGGGTGCGCCGCTGTTCTCTCGGTGGCGGATCCAGAACATCCGTACCGAGTCGGGCGCCGACATTCACGTCACCTACTCCGATGCTGACTGTGACCTGAACGACCTGCCGGGCTCACCGGAGACCAACTCGCGGCTGTGTTACCCCGTGTACTGGACTCCGGACGGGTACACCGACCCGAAGCGGGACTGGTTCCACAAGTACGTCGTCACCGAGATCTCCGAGATCGACCGCACGGCTGATCAGCCGGCGATCACGACCCGGTACGAGTACAGCACCGACGGGGGTGGCACGAGCGTCCTGTGGGGCTACGACGATGGTGAGTTCACCAAGAAGAAGCACCGCACGTACGGGCAGTGGCGCGGCTACTCCCAGGTGGTCACCAAGGTCGGTGAGCCGGGTCGGGGCGTACCGCTGACGACTCGCAAGCGGTTCTACCGGGGCCTGGACGACCAGCCGTTGCCGGGCGGTGGCCGGCGCAACGTTCTGGTGTCCGACTCGGAGTCCACCACGTTCTCGGACCATCCGGCGCTGGCCGGTTCCCCACTCGAAGAGGCGACCCTCGACGGGTCAGACGTCGTCGAGGCGTCCACCACGCAGTACTGGACCCGCCAGACCGCCGCGCGGACCCACACCGGGGGCACCGACCGGGCTTACTTCACCGGGCCGTCGGTCGTGAAGACCCGCAAGTTGCTGGCGCCGAACAAGTGGGCGCGGACCGAGACCCGCACGACCTATGACCTGGAGGACGGCCAACCGGAGACGGTGTCCGAGCTGGGGGACACCGCCCGTACCGGCGACGAGACCTGCAGCACCACCACGTACGTCAAGAACGGCACCGCGTGGATCCGCGCGGCGGTGTCCCGGGTGGAGACGGTCGCCAAGTCGTGCGGGGCGACGGTGAACCGCCCGGCGGACGTCATCTCCGACGTGAAGACCTACCACGACGGATCGGACACGCACGGCTCCGCTCCCACCAAGGGCCTGGTGACCCGCGAGGACACCCTCGACACCTGGAACGGCGGACCCGTCTACGCCACCACCTCCCGGAGCAGCTACGACGCGCTCGGGCGGATCGGCAGCGCGACGGACGCCCGGGGCGGGGTCACCACCACCACGTACACACCCGCAGGCCCGGGGCCGGTCACCCAGACGGTCACCCTCAACCCGCTCCAACACAAGACGACCACCACCCAACAGCCGGCCTGGGCCGAGCCGACGGCGGTGGTGGACGCCAACGACAAGCGCACCGACCTGGCACACGACCCGTTGGGGCGGCTCACCAAGGTGTGGCTGCCGGGCCGGGCCAAGGCGACCAAGACACCGAACCTGGAGTTCGGCTACCGGGTACGTGCCGACGGGCCGCTCGCCGTCACCACCAAGCGACTCGGACCCAACGAGACCTACATATCCGAGATCGGGCTCTTCGATTCGCTGTACCGGCCTGTCCAGACGCAGGAGGACTCGCTCGGTGGGAAGCGCCTGGTCGAGTCGACCGGCTACAACGACCGGGGCCTGGAGGCGTACCGGGCAGGTCCGGCGTACGTCACCGGCGTCCCCGCCATCGAGCTGCTGCAACTCAACCCGGGCGAGGACCGCGTCCGCACGGTCCTGAGTCATGACGCCGTCGGACGGGTCGTCAACGAGGGCACCTGGTCGGGCCACAGCCAGTTGTGGGCGACGGTCACCAGCTACGGTGGCAACCCGGACGGCTGGCAGGTATCGGTCACCCCGCCGCGGGGCGGCACGGCGACCGCGACCATCAGCGACGCTCAGGCTCAGACCACCGAACTCCGGCAGTTCCATGGGATCACCCCGAGCGGCGGGTACGACGCCACGAAGTACACGTACACCCCGCGCGGTGACCTGGCGACCGTGACCGGCCCGACCGGGAAGGTCTGGGAGTACGGGTACGACCTGCGCGGCCGGGAGGTGCGCACGGTCGACCCGGACAAGGGCGAGACGAACCTCACCTACGACAACGACGACGACGTGACGTCGTCGAAGAACGCGCTCGACGACGTGGTCTCCACCGAGTACGACGCGCTGGGACGGCAGAAGAAGCGCCTGGTCAACGGTCAGCTCGCCGCCGAGTGGGCGTACGACACGGTGGCCAAGGGGCACCTGTCCAAGCAGGTGTCGACCGTCGACGGACACCAGTTCGTCCGGGAGATCTTCGCGTACAGCGACGCCTACCAGGTCGCCGACGAGGAGGCGCGCATCCCGGCGATGCCGGGCCTGGGGACGGCGGCCGGGACGTACGTCTCGACGTACACCTTCAAGGCCGACGGGTCGCCGGACCGGATGAACGTTCCCAAGACCGGTGCCCTGGAGCGGGAGACGATCGGCCACACCTACGACGACCTGGGCAACGTCACGCGCCTGGTGGGCACGTCGTACCCGTCGGGAACGAACACCGTCTACGTCGACGCCGCAACCTACTCGCCATACGGCGAGGTCCTGAAGCGCACCCTCGGCGTCAACAACAAGCCGCAGGCGTACCAGACCTACGTCTACGACGACCCGACCCGCCGGCTCAAGGAGTTCTATTTCGACCGGGACGCGACGGTCAACAACGTCGCCGCCCTCTCCTACGATTACGACCACGCGGGCAACGTCCTGTCGATGGCGAACACGCCGCTCGACAATGACGACAAACCTCGACCTGGCGACAGTGACGTCCAGTGCTTCCAGTACGACCAGCTGAGGCGTCTCACCCAGGCGTGGACACAGGCGACCACGACCTGTGCCGCGGAGCCGACCGCGGGCGCCATCAGCGGTAAGTCGCCGTACTGGAAGGCGTACGCCTACCACGCGGACGGTTCCCGCAAGTCGGTCACCGACCGTCGTACCGGTGTCGCCTCCGACTACGGGTACGCCGCAGCCAACGCCGCCCAGCCACACGCGGTCCGGACCGTGACCACCGGCAGCCGGGTGGACCACTACGACTGGGATGCCACGGGCAACCTCACCTACCGCAAGGTCGACGGGGTCACCGAGAACCTGGAGTGGAACCCCCAGGGCAAACTCCAGAAGATCACCGGACCGGGTGGCGCGACCCGGATGGTCTACGACGCCGATGGCAACCGGATCGCCCGGATCGACCCGAACGGTCAGGCCACCGTCTTCGTCGCCGGGCAGGAACTGGTCGTTCAGGGTCAGGACACCACGGCGACCCGGTACTACCAGCACGCCGGCGACACGGTCGCCTCTCGGGCCGCGTCCACCGCGACGGGTCCCAAGGACCTGACCTGGCTCGCCGCCGACCAGCACGACTCGGCGCACTGGGCGGTCAACTCGGTCACCCGGGTGGACACGGTCCGATACTCCGACCCGTTCGGAAACGCACGCTCGGGCGGCACCGGCGGCACCTGGCCCTCCGGCCAGCGCGGCTTCGTCGGCGGCATCAGCGATCCGACCGGCCTGTCGCTGCTGGGTGCCCGCTTCTACGACGCGGCGCTCGGCGCGTTCATCTCCGTCGACCCGGAGACTGACGAGTACGACCCGCAGCGGATGCACCCGTTCGCCTACGCGAACAACAACCCGGTCACCTTCGCCGACCCGGACGGCCTCTTCTTCGGAAAGATCAAGAATGCGGCCAGCCGGGCCGCCAACGCGGTGGCCAACACCGCCAAGTCGGCGGTCAAGGCCGTGGTCGACAACGCGGGCACCATCTCCGCGGTCGCGGGCGGGATAGCCATGGTGGCGGCTGTATTGCCACCACCAGCCCAGGTGGTGGCGGCGGCTGCCGCCGCCGTGTCGGCGGTGGCAGGCGCCATCGACACCGCGAAGACCTGCGCCGGTGGCGATACTGCGGGCTGCGCCATGGGTATCGCGTCGATGGTCCCGGGAGTCCGGCAGGCGAAGACGGCGGCTCGTGGCGCCGGCGCGGTCAAGAAGGCTGTGAAGGGGAAACGGCCGAGCGGTTGTAACAGCTTCCTGCCCGGCACGCCGGTCCTGATGGCCGATGGCAGCTACAAGGCAATCGAGGAGATCCAGCTCGACGATGTCGTGTGGGCGGCCGACCCGGAGTCAGGCAAGGACGGTGCCCGACCGGTCACCGCGCTGATCACCGGCAGCGGGCAGAAGACGCTGGTCGACATCAGCATCGACTCCGACAGTGACGGCGTGGCCGACGGCACGGTGACCGCCACCGACGGCCACCCGTTCTGGGTTAGCAACCAGCACGAGTGGCTGCGCGCCGAGCACCTGAAGCAGGGTGACCTGCTACTGAGCCCGGACGGTGCTCGGGTCAGCGTCATCGCGGTCGTCGCCTATGGCGCGGTCGCGACGGTGCACAACCTCACTGTCGACGACATCCACACCTATCACGTCCTGGTCGGCGACACCGACGTCCTCGTGCACAATCAGGGCGGTCTGGATGAGATCTGTGAGCTGGACGCGAGGGATATCCATTTCACCCAGGACTCGGCCTCAAACCAGTTCAGTGATCATCCAGGAACACTGCTCGAGATGGCCGAAGATCTCAAGCGCGGCAAAAAACTCAACATCCCGGCCATTCGCGTGTTCGAGGAGAATGGCAAGATGTACACGCTCGACAACCGGCGCCTGCTGGCGTATCAGATCGCCAACAAGCCGATCAGGACTAAAAAAGC
>NZ_JBEYSL010000002.1:0-46015 GCF_040642735.1 Micromonospora sp. NPDC047753
GGACGGGTACATCAACCTGACCGACCGCGCCAAGGACGTGATCAAGTCCGGCGGCGAGTGGATCTCGTCGGTGGAGTTGGAGAACGCCTTGATGGCCCACCCGGCGGTGCTGGAGGCGTGCGTGGTGGGGGTCCCGGACGAGCGATGGGACGAACGTCCGCTGGCCACCGTCGTGGTCCGGGAGGGCGCTTCGGTGACCGCCGAGGAGTTGCGGGACTTCCTGGCCGGGTCGGTGGCGCGCTGGCAGTTGCCCGAGCGCTGGGCGTTCATCGACACGGTGCCGAAGACCAGCGTGGGCAAGTTCGACAAGAAGGTCGTCCGTTCGCGGTACGCCGAAGGCGAGCTGACTGTCCGGGAGCTGACAGCCCCGTAACGTTTTCCCCGGCACTGTCGCCTGTTGGGGCGGGAGTACTCCTGAACCCTCCCCAGGGGCGGCCCCGGCGTTCGCACCGCGCCGGGGCCGCCCGCTCCACGCGGGGTAACCCGCACCGTCATTGTTGCGAAACTTGTTCGCTTCTGTCCTGCTGACGAGAAAATCGGGTGGTCGGCGACCCGATCAGGCGTCGCTGGTGGTGATGAGCACCTTGCCCACCGTCGAGTCCTCCACCGCCTGGTGCGCCGCGGCCGCCTCCGCCAGCGGGTAGTAGTGCAACGGCAGGCCGGCGTCCGCGCCGACCCGGATGCCACCCTGGCTGGCCGCCGCCGCCACGTCCTTCACGCCCTGCGCCTTGGCCGCCTTCGGCTCGGTGTAGACCAGGACGAACTGCCAGCGGGCGTTCGGCGCCATCATCGCCCGGATCGGGATGCTCACCTCGTCCCCGCCGTTGTCGGCGTACATGCAGACCGCGCCGCCGTGCCGCAGCACCCGTGCGTCGACCGAGGCGTTGCGGGCGGGGGCAACCTCCACGATCGTGTGGACCCCGTCGGGAGCGATCTTGTGGACCTCCTCGACCACGTCCTGCTCCCGATAGTTGATCACGAAGGATGCGCCGGCCGAGGCTGCGAGCTGGGCCTTCTCCGCGCTGCTCACAGTGGCGATCACAGTGGCGTCGGCCCAGCGGGCGAGCTGGATCGCGGCGTTGCCGACCGCGCCCGCGCCGCCCTGCACCAGCACCGTGTGATCCGCCAGCGCGCCCGCCCGCAGCGTGTCCGGCATGAACTCGCCAGCCGTCAGACAGCGGTGCGCGGTGAGGAACGGAATGCCGAGGGCCGCGCCCAGCTCGAACGGAGCGGCACCGAGGCGTACCGCCTGCCGGACCGGCACCAGCGTGTACTCCGCCGTCGTGCCCCACTGTCGCTGCCAGGCGGCCTCCCAGACCCACACCCGCTCACCGATCAGGTCGGGGTCGACCCCGTCGCCGACCGCCTCGACCAACCCCGCGCCGTCCTGCCCGGGGATCTGCCACCCGTTCGGCGGGCTGTTGCGGCGGGACTTCCAGTCGGTCGGGTTCACCCCGGAGACCGCCATCCGCACCAGGACCTCGCCCGCCCCCGGCTCGGGCACCGGGCGGTCGACCAGGTCGAGCACCGAAGGGTCGCCGTTGCGCTCGTACACGATGGCCTTCATCCGTGGTCTCTACCCGGCTCGACCCCTGTCAACCCAGCTCGTCCACCAGCTCCGGGGTCAGCTCACCGATCGCGTTCAGCGTCACCACGGCCAGCGCGGCGGCGTCCGGATCGAGCGGGTACGAGCCGTGCGGCACCGCCACCACCCGCATCCCCGCCGCCGCGGCGGAACGCACCCCGTTGGACGAGTCCTCCACGGCCACACACCGGGTCGGGTCGACGCCGAGGCGCTGCGCCACGCTCAGGTACACGTCCGGTGCGGGCTTGCCCCGCTCGGTCTGCTCGGTGGAGAGGGTCGCGCCGAACGCGTCGGTCAGGCCGGTCGCCGCCAGCGCCGCCTCGATCAGCCGGGTCGGCGACGAACTGGCCAACCCGAGCGGCCACCGCGCGGCCAGCCCGCGAACGACCTGGTCGGCGCCGTCGATCAGGGGTACGTGGTCCCGGTAGCGTCGGGCCATCTCCTCGACCACCTCGACGGCGACCTGCTCGGCGGTGCGGTCGACGTCCAGCTCTCCGCTGAGGTAGTGCGCCCACTCGCCGGTGCTCATCCCCATCAGTCGGCGTTGCGTGTCGGGCTGCCACGTCCCGCCGTGCGCCGCCACGTACGCCCGCCGGACCTCCTCCCACACCGGCTCGGAATCCACGATCACGCCGTCCAGGTCGAAGACCACAGCATCAGTCACGGGCCCATCCTGCCCGACCGGTGGGTGCCCGGTCAGCCGGGCAACGCGGGCAGACCGAGCGGGCTGCCCTCGGGGAGCAGGGTGTGGCCGGACCGGGCGATCGGCTCCAGCAGCTCCCGGAGCCGGTCCGTGTCGTCGGTGCCGAGCGCCTGCCAGGGGTGCGCGGCGGCCAGGTCGGTGGCGTCCTCGATGGCCTGGAACTCGGCCCGGGCGTGGTCGGTGGCCGCGCCGTCACCGGTGAGCCAACCCCGCTCGGTGAGCCGCTCGCGGGCGGCCTGCCACTGCTCCTCGGACCAGCCCCGGCCCAGCAGGTACTGCGGTGGCGAGCCGTCCAGCGCGACCCGCGCGGTCAGCGTCTCCACCGGGTCCAGGCCGGCGGCCACGAGCGCCGCCACGTGCCCGTCCCCCCGGTGCTCCCGCAGCGTGGTGGCGGCCTGCCAGAGCCGCGCCAACGGGTACTCACCGGCCGGGAGAGCCGCGTTCGCCGCGCCGAGCACCCGGCCGGCGGTCTGCGCCGCCGTTGCGGCCCGTTCCAACAGGTCGGCGGCCTCCACGAGGTGCGACTCAGGAAGCTCGTAGGTCAACTCGGCGAGCGCCTGCACCGCACCGGTCAGGCGGGCACGCAGCGCCTCCTGGGGAGTGGCCAACCGCCACACCGCAGGCAGTGCGCGGGTCACCATCGGCGGCGCGAAGTTGAAGAAGGCGGCGATCACCGGGGCCGCCTCGGCGGCTCCCAGCGGCGCGGCCCGGCCGGCGAAGTAACCGCGCCAGTAGCCGCGCAACCCGACCGCCTCGTACGCGGCACGCGCCCGGGGGTGAAGGTAGGTGACAGCGTGGACCGGCTCGAAGTACGCCCACATCAACCGGGCGGTCCGCCCAGGCTCGTCCAGCGCAGTCACACGCACCTCCGCGTCGCGTTCCGGATGCTCACCCCGGGCGGCGAACCGCCCGGGGTGACGCCGAACCTACTGCCGCTGGGTGACGGGCCGGAAGCCCCATGTGAACAACTCCATCCCGTCCCGGCGACAACCAGGACGATCCGGGCAGGTCACTGGGCGGCGAGCACGTCCACCACGAAGCGCAGCGGACCGGTCGGACGTCCACCGGCGTTGGCCTCGTCGTTGCCGTACGCCAGCTCACCCGGGATGTCGAGCTGCACCCGGCTGCCCACTGTCACCCCGACCAGGCCCTGGTCCCAGCCCGGGATGACCTGGCCGACGCCGATCGGGAAGGTGGCCGGCTGCCCGGCCTTCCACGAGGAGTCGAACTCCTTGCCGTCCTTGAAGAACACCCCCACGTAGTTGGTGGTGATGTTCTGGCCCTTCTGCACGGCCGGGCCCTTGCCCTTGATCAGCGGGGTGACCACGAGCTTCTTCAGGTCACCCGTGCCCGGCGTCACGGTCGGCTTGGTGCCCAGCGCCGGGTCGGAGCCCTCGGGCAGCTGCGGTGCGGGGGGCGCTCCGGCCTCGTCGGGGGCCGGGGCGGAAGCGGACGGGGTCGCGTCGGCCTGGTTCTTGGGCTTGTCGTCGCCCCCGCCGATCGCCACGAAGACGCCGATCAGCGTCGCGGCCACGGCGAGGGCGGCGAGGCTACTGAGCCCGGCGTTGATCTTCCGCCTCCGGTCGGCGGCCTTCTTCTCCGCCAACTGGGCGGCCAGGCGGCGCCCCGACTTGGTTGCCGGGCTCTGGTCCGGGCCCGTCTGCTGCGTCCGCTCGCTCACGTCGTCGACTCCCTGCTGCGAAGTGTGGCCGGCACCCGGTGCCGGGGGGAAAGCCGACGCACACGGTACCCGCACAGCGGCCCACCGTGCCCGCCGCGGACGCCTCGGATCGCCCAGCGCGACAGTTCCGGGTCTTTCCCGGGCGGTTATTCCGGGACGACCATGAAGTCGGTCACGAACGAGGTGACCCGCCCGTCGGCGGCACGGCCGATCCAGGTGCCGTAGCAGCCGTCGCCCCAACCGGTGGCCACTGTGACGACGTTGGCACCGCTGGCCTCGTCCAAAACGGCGGTGATCAGCCCTGGAACCGGGGACGAGGGCAGCTCGGCCGGGATGAAGACCTCCTCGACCAGGTCCTCGTCCCAGCCCTCCAGGACGGCGAGGGCGGTCGGGTCGGCGAGGGTGCCGACGCCGGCATCCACCCCGTAGCCGAAGTAGTCGTCAGCACCGAGCGTGGCGACGTTCTGGTCACCCGCGACGGCCGGCTCCCAGCGGATCGTCGGCTCGGCTGAGACGACCAGTTCCAGCGCCGCGACCCGCCGGTCCACCTCGGCGTCCTCCCGGAGCACCACAGCCACCCAGGCACGGGCGGGATGCCGCCCCGGCGGCACTGTCACGGTGAACGGCTCCGCCTCCGGGCAGACCAGCGGGTCACACCCGACCACACGGCCGGTCGGCAACACGATGTCGCCCACCGGGTGCACCTCGATCAGGTATCCGCCGTGCTGGTCGGTGAAGCGGGCGCCGGGCGTCAGTAACCGGTCCAGATCAGGGGTGTACGGCATGGGGGCTCCTCCGGTCGCCAGCGGCCGGCGGAGCGTACCCGGCGAGGCGGACACCGCCGCCGCTGCCGTACGGTCAGGCGCTCTTGCGGGGTGCGGTCTTGCGTGCGGCGGTCTTCTTCGCCGGCTCCGCCTTCTTCGCGGCGGTCTTCTTGGTGGCGGTCTTCTTCGCCGGCTCCGCCGCCTTCTTCTCGGCCGTCTTCTTCGCCGCTGTCTTCTTCGCGGGAGCCTTGGCCGCCTTCTTCTCGGCTGCCTTCTGCGCCGACCGGGCCGACGAGATGGGCGTCGGCTCACCCCCGCCACCACCTCCGCCGGCGGGCTGCTCGCCGCGAGCCGCCTTGGCGCGCTCCACCGAGGCCTTCAACGCCGCCATCAGGTCCACCGCCGCGGCCGGGGCCTCCTCGACCTCCTCCGGCTGGACGACCTCCCGACCCTCCACCTTGGCGTCGATGACCTCCTGCAACGCGGCCCGGTAGTCGTCGGTGAAGACGTCCGGCTCGAACTCGCCGGTCATCGAGTCGATCAGCGAGCTGGCCATGGCCAGCTCCGGGGGGCGCACCTTGAGGTCCTCGTCGAGGAAACCGAAGTCCGGGGTACGGATCTCGTCCGGCCAGAGCATGGTGTTGAGCAGCAGCACACCCTCACGGACCCGCAGCGTGGCCAACTGCTCCCGCTGGCGCAGCGCCACCTTGACGATGGCCACCCGCTCCGAGTCGATGAGCGCGTCGCGCAGCAGCACGTACGGCTTGGTAGCGGCGCCGTCCGGCTCGAGGAAGTACGCCTTGTTGTAGAGGATCGGGTCGACCTGCTCGGCCGGCACGAACTCCAGCACGTCGATGGCACGGGAGCTGGTCAGCGGCAGGTCGGCGAAGTCCTCGTCGGTGAGGATCACCATCTCGCCACCGCCGATGTCGTAGCCCTTGGCGATGTCGTCGTAGGTGACCTCTTCGCCGCAGACCGAGCAGGTGCGCTTGTAGCGGATCCGGCCGCCGTCCTCGCGGTGCACCTGGTGGAACCGAATGTCCTTCTCCTCGGTCGCGGAGTAGAGCTTCACCCCGATCGAGACGAGCCCGAACGACACGGCTCCCTTCCAGATGGCACGCATCCTGCGCTCCCTTCCCCGGTATCGACCATGCTCGCATCCGAAGGAACCGGACGCGAGGTGTTCGGCCCGCTACTACAATTCGGGTCGTGCCCGGAGCGCCGCTCAAGCCGATGCTCGCGATGACCGGGCCGCTCCCGGCCGGCGACGGCTGGGCGTACGAGTTCAAGTGGGACGGCGTCCGCGCCCTGGCCGACATCTCAGGTGGTGGTCAACACCTGTATGCCCGTTCCGGCGTGGAGATCACCGCCGCGTACCCGGAGTTGGCAACCCTGCCCGAGCAGGTCGACGACGCGCTGCTCGACGGTGAGGTGGTGCTGCTCGGCCAGGGTGGGCAGCCGTCGTTCACCGCGTTGGCCGAGCGGATGCACGTCCGGGACCGGGCCAGGGCGGCCCGGTTGGCAGCGGTCATGCCGGTGACGTACATGATCTTCGACCTGCTCCGGCTGAACGGCGACGACCTGACCGGCTGGCCGTACGAGCGCCGCCGGGAGGCGTTGGACGCGCTGGCGCTCGGTGGCCTCCGGTGGGCGGTGCCACCGACGTTCAGCGACGGGCCGGCGACCTACGAGGCGGCCGGGGAGCACGGCCTGGAGGGTGTGATGGCCAAGCGCTCCGGGGCCGTCTACCGCCCGGGGGTGCGCTCGCCGGACTGGGTGAAGGTCAAGCTGGAGGTGACCGGCGACTTCGTCATCGGCGGTTGGCGACCGGGCGCTCGCCGGATCGGCGGGCTGCTGGTCGGGGTGCCCGGCCCGGATGGCCGACTGATCTACCGGGGTCGCGTCGGCGGCGGGATCGGCGCGGCCATCGAGCGGCAGCTCCTCGCCGAGCTGGAGCCGCTGCGCTCCGGCGTGTCACCGTTCGCGCCGGGGGTGCCGCGCGAGGATGCGCGAGGCGCCATCTGGGTAGAACCCCGGGTGGTGGTGGAGGTGAAGTACGGCCAGCGCACCCCCGACGGCCGGCTGCGCTTCCCCCGGGTGCTGCGGTTGCGCCCGGACAAACCTCCGGAGGAGGTCGACGATGCCGGCTGACCGGCTACGGGTGGACGTCGAGGGCCGTGCGCTGGAGCTGTCCAACCTGGACAAGGTGCTCTACCCGGCGGCCGGGTTCACCAAGGGTGAGGTGATCGACTACTACACCCGGATCTCGCCGGTGCTGCTGCCGCACCTGCGGGACCGACCGGTCACCCGGATCCGCTTCCCCAACGGGGTGGACGACAAGTCGTTCTTCGAGAAGAACACGCCAGCCGCGACCCCGGAATGGGTGCGGGTGGAGAACCTGCCGGCGCCCGGGTCGACGAAGGGCCGGGAAACCATCGACTACGTGGTCGCCGACGACCTTCCCACCCTGGTCTGGCTGGCCAACCTGGCCGCCCTGGAGCTGCACACACCGCAGTGGAAGGTGGGCGAGCACCCGGACATGATGGTCGTCGACCTGGACCCGGGCCCCCCGGCCGGGCTGGCCGAGTGTTGCCCGGTGGCGGTGCTGATGCGCGACCGCCTCGCCGACGACGGCATCGAGTCGTACCCGAAGACGTCCGGCAAGAAGGGCATGCAGCTCTGCTGCCCGATCGCCGGCACCCAGTCGTCCGACCTCGTCTCCGACTACGCCCGGCGGATCGCCCAGGAGTTGGAGAAGGCCCACCCGAAGCTGATCGTGTCGAAGATGGCGAAGAACCTGCGACCGGGCAAGGTCTTCATCGACTGGAGCCAGAACAACGCGGCGAAGACCACAGTGGCGCCGTACTCGCTGCGGGCCCAGTCGGTGCCGTCGGTGTCGACGCCGCTGACCTGGGACGAGGTGGAGGCCGGCGCTCGCGGCCGGAAGCCGGCCGTCCGCCAGTTCACCGCCGCCGAGGTCCTGGCCCGCGTCGAGGAGTACGACGACCTGCTCGGCCCCCTGCTCGACGGCGGGCCGGAACTGCCCACTCGCTGACGAGCGCCGACGGTAGGAAGCGCCCGGCCCGGCGTCCACGCTTGCGGACGCCGGGCCGGGTCGGCTGCACAGGTCAGTTGCGGCCGAAGACCTTGCGGCTGGAGCCGAGGCGCAGGAGCATCGTCTCGCCGGTGGCGTCCTGGACCCCGTCGTTGTCGGTGATCGCGTACACCTCGCCGTTGCCGGCCACTGTCAGCCCCTCCAGCTTCTCCTGCGTCCACCCGTTGGTGGCGCGCAGCGCGGGCAGCACGTCGACGGCGAGCGTCTTCGGCAGGACGGTCAGCGGCCCGGTCGCCGCCGCACCGGGCAGTGGCACCGTGTAGATCCGCTTGACAGTGGCGGCCGGGCCGTTCAGCTTGTCCCGTTCGATGACCGCGAGCCGGTCGCCGACCACTGTGATCTCGGAGAGGCCCATCCAGTCGCCGGGCACCGTGGTGGCCCCCAATCGGTAGCCGAACCAACTCCAGGTGCCCGCCGCCACGTCGTACCGGCCGAGCCGGACGACGCCGGCCGGGTCGGTGCTCAACTCCCGCTGTACGGCCACCCAGACGATCTCCCGGCCCTGCCGGTCGGTGATAGCGGTCACCCCCTCCAGGCCCTGCTTGCCGAGGCCGGCGGCGACCTCGGCGGGCAGCGGGACGGTCTGCCGGGTCACCCCGGCCGCGTCGAGCCGGACCAGCTTGTTCTCCGCGCCCTTGGCACCCTCCACGGCGAGCCAGAAGCCGCCCTGCGGGCGGGCGAAGATGCCCTCCGCGTCGTACCCGACCGGAGCGCCGGCCGCGTCCCGCACCGGCAGCGCACCGGTGATCACGGCCGGCGTCCGCTTCGCGTCGACGGTGAGGATGCGGGTCTGGCTGTACGCCGCATCGGTGACGCCGTAGAGCTGGTCCCGCTTGCCCGGGGCGGCGCTCAGCGCGCCGAGCGCGCCCCAACCGATCGGGGCACCCGACGTGTCCGAGGCCGAGACGATGCTCGGGAACGCCGGAGTGCCCTTGCCGAGCTGGAAGAGTGACACCGAGGCTCGAACGTTGACCGAGGCGTCGTCCTCCTCACTGGAGACCGCGAGCAGCCCGCGCGACGGGATGGGCAGCAGCCCTTCCGGCCCGTTCGTGGTCGGCAGGATCTGCCGGAACACCGGCCGGGTGGGGTCGCCCAGGTCGTAGACGGCGACGAAGTTGCTCCGCTCCGAGCCGACGAAGGCGTACCGGACGCCGTCGTACTCGGCGACGGCCACGCCCTCCGGCTCGGTGCCCTTCTTGCCGGCCCGGTCCTCGTTGTGCAGCCCGTACGTGACAGCGAGCCGCTCGAAGGTGTTGCCGGCGTCCCAGGCGACGCGTCCGCTGCGGCTGTCGAAGACCGACCAGCCACGGGTGCCGCCGTGCCAGTCGCCCTCGTTGGCAGTGGCGAGATAGCGATCGTCGACCCAGGCCACCGCGTCCGGCTCGCGGGGCACGCCGGTGATGCCGCCGGTCAGGTCGATGACACCGTCCTTCTTGGTGTCGATGCCGCTGATGGTGGCGGTGCCGGCGCTGAACACCTTCGTGAGCCGGCCGGTGGGCAGGTCGATCAGGGCGACGCCGTTGTTCTCCTGAAGCGTCACGGCCAGCTGGTTGCGGCTGTTGATCGAGACGTACTCCGGCTCGGGGTCGGACGGCGCGGCGAGACCGGCCTGCGCCAGGGCGGGCAGCGCGGTGCCGTCGGCCCCGGTCAGCGCGACCGGGCGCAGCCGCCAACCGGCCGCAGACTTCCCGGCCAGGTCGACGATCTGCACGAAACCGGCGGGTGCCTGGGGAAGGTCGCCTTCCTCGCCACCGGGCGGGGTGGCCTCCTCGTCGCGCTCGTTCTCGATGGCGATCGCGGCGTACCGCTTGTCCTTGCTGATCGCGATCGAGTCGGGCTGACCGCCGAGATCGAAGCTGGCCACCCGCTCCCGACTGGCCAGCTCGATCACGTCGAGTCGACCGGACGGTTCGGTGAAGCTGGCGCTGGTGTTCACCACCACCAGCACGTACCTGCCGACCACGGCGACGGAGGTCGGCTCGTCCTCGGCGTCGCCGAGCTGGGCCAGGGAGAGCGTGCCGAGGCCGCGCGGCCGGTCGGCACGGGAGATGTCCAGGAAGCCGATCCGCTTGGCCAGGGCGTCGGTGTGGATCAGGGTGCGGCCGTCCTCGCTGACCGCCGAGATCTCGGCGACCGTCGCCGTCGCCGGGTCCTCACCGGCCGGACGGTTCTGGAACACCGGGTACGTGGCGACCCGGTCGAAGGCGAGCGACGGGCCTGGGTGGTGGTGCGCGCCGGCCGACGCGGGGGTGGCCCCGGTCAGGCTGGCGGCGGCGACACCGGCGGCGGTGAGCGCGGTGAATGCTCTTCTGAGTGTCAAGACTTCCTCCGTCAGTTCGTACCCGCACGGAGGCTGACAGTCGTTGGGGAGCGTCAGCTTGCGCCGACGTGAACAGTCGGCGAAGCGCGGCGCAGCCGCCACCAGGCGCCGCCGACCAGGGCGAGCGTGAGGACTGTGACCGCGACGTCGCCGGCCAGGGCCGCCGCCGGGCTCGCCGGGGAGTAGGGCGGCACCAGGTACGCGAACGCTGCGGCGATGACCAGGCCCGCCGACCCGGCCGCGAGCACGTGCCGTTGCCCCCAACCGTTGCCCGACGACCAGTAGGCGATCAGGGCCCCGGCGGTGGCTGCCAGCATCAGTGCCACAGTCACTCCCGCCCAGCCGGGCGTCAGGTCGCCGCCGAACCGGACGAGGACGACCAGCAGACCCACCCAGAGCGGGTGCGGCACCCGACGGGCCCGACGCGGGCGGGGATGACGCCAGCGGGGCAGCAGGGCGACCGCGATCAGGGCGACGACCACCACGGCGGCGAAGGCCAGTTGGAGCGGGCTGGCCAGGAAGCCTTTGTCCCCGTTGATGTCCGAGAAGATGAACAGACTGCCGAGCAGGTAGGTCAGACCGACGACGAGGAGGCCGGGGCGGCCCAGCCACGGCCGCAGCCGGCGGTCCGCACCGAGGAACGACTCGATCAGCACGATCGGCGCGCAGATCGTCAGCACGATGTGGTTGCCGACGTAGTCGAACGCCTGCCGGAGGCTGAATTCGAGCCCCGGCACCAGCGACGCCCCGGCGGCGGCGCGGGTGTCGGCGTACTGCGTGTCGTTCAGGTAGTCGGGGTTGAACAACGACTGGTCGACCAGCCCGGCCTGGAGTACGCCGAACGCGGCGGCGAGCAGCACGATCGTCGGCCAGCCCGCGCCGAGGTGCCGGGCGGTCTCCCGGATGAGGATCGCCGCACCGCCGTACATCGGGCCGAGGAAGATCAGCACCGGGAGGAAGTCGTCGATGGCGAAGCCACCCCACGAGCACTCGGCCGCCCACGGGGCGAGCAGCAGCAACGCGATCACCGGCAGGAGCCGCCGGCGGAGAGGCAGACGGTCGGCGGGTACGAGACGGTCGGCGGCGGGGCGGTCGGTGGCGGGGCGGTCGCCCGTGACGGGGTCGGAACCGGTCGGCATGGGCGCTCCTCGGCGGCGTTCTCTTCGGGGGTCACCTGCACGGTGCCCGTGCCACCCGGTCACCCGATACGGCCATCGGCCGACGACCGGCGCTACCAAAGTCGTTGAGTACTGTGATGCCGACGTCGACCCGGGGAGCGTGAAGATGCAGCCAACCGACACGGCCGACCTGGCGGCCCGGCCCGTCGAGGCCGAGCGCCCGCTGCTCAGCTACCGCGACGAGGCGACCGGCGAGCGCGTCGACCTGACCGCGCAGCAGGTCGGCCAGTGGGCTGCCCGGAGCGCCGGCCTGCTGCGGGACGGGTGCGGCCTTGGCCCCGGCAGCCGCGTAGCGGTCCTGCTGCCGCCGCACTGGCGTACCGCCGCTGTGTTGTTGGGGGCTTGGGCCTCGGGCCTGGCAGTCTCGTTCCGACCGCGCGCCACCGCGGGCCTGGCGGTCCTCGAACCCGGCGGCGACCGGCCGTTCGATGCGGTGTTCGTGACGCCGGAGCGGCAGGACGACTGGCTGGAGGACGTGCCGGACGCGCCGCACCGCTACCTCGTCGGCACCGGTCCGGGGCGGCTGGACGACGTGCCGTTGGGCTGGTTGGACTGGTCCGCCGAGGTGCTCCGGCACGGCGACGGCACGCCCGACCACACAGCCATCCACCCGTCGGACCCGGCGACCGCCGACGGCACCACCTACGGTCAGTGGGGTGCGCTCGCCCAGGAGTTCGCCACGATGCTGGACCTGCGCGCCGGCGACCGCCTGCTGGTCGACGCCGCCGAAACCGAGCAGCCGCTGAAGTGGTTGCTCGCGCCGCTCTCGGCCGGCGCGTCAGTGGTGATCAGCGCCAACCTCGACCCGGCGCGGCGGGACTCGATCGTCGCCTCGGAACACATCACCCGCGTCCTCTGAGGCCGTCTCGAGTCACTCGACCGGTGGAGCCTCCGCCTTCCGTCAGCTCTCACATTTCTCCTGCTCATACGCTTCGCCGAAGGCACGCGCGATGGTCCGGGCGCGGCCACTGTGCACACCGGCGGAGGGTCGATGGCTTCGAGGCGTACACCTCGGGTTGTGGTCGCGGCGGTGGCCGGCGGCCTGTTCGCCCTCGGGGTGGTCGCGCCCGGCCCGGCGGCGGCGCCGATGCCCCGTGCGGCCCAGGCCGACGGGCCCACGGCCCCCGACCCGCGCGAGCCGCGCCCGCCGCTGCTCCCCGCCGACTTCCAGGGCACCGGCCGGTACGTCGTGCGGGACCTCGGCATCGACGTGCCGTTCTCCTGGCAGGGCCGCGACGGCAACAGCCAGATGATCGCCGGCGGCCCGGACCACCCGATCTGGTTCACGAACCTGATCTACGAGAACACGCTCTACACGCTCACCTACAAGTGGCCGAACATCCCGCTGTTCCCGCCCCGCGCGTGCAGCAAGGTCCCGGGTTTCTTCAACCGGCAGATCTTCAACGACAAGCTGAAGACCGCCCGCTACGTGGGGCCGGAGATCCTCCAGGGTGAGAAGGACCGACATGTCGACCACTGGCGGGTCGGGGTGGTCGGCGGCTCCGCGGTGCCAGGGGAGTTCTTCCGGTTCCCGATCGCGCTCGGCGACATCTACGTCGACCAGCACGACCCGAGCCGCTGGTGGCAGGTGTTGCAGTTCGGCCTGCAGAACCTTTTCGACCCGGAGCTGGACGAATGGTTCACAATGGACACGTTCGACCACCGCCCCGGAGAGGTCACCCTCCCCGACCGCTGCCCACCCCCGACGTCGTAGCGCGTCCAGCGCTCACAGGGCGAACAGTAGGGCGGCGTCCAAGAGGACGACGACGGCTGTGGCGAAGTGGATGCCGAATGCCACAGCCTTCGTTCCGCCGATCCGCAGCACGATGAGGGTGTCGCCCAGCGGGACGAGCGCGACGATCAGCATGAACCACGCGACCGCGTCGGCGGTCGTGAAGGCGATCAGGGCGAGGCCGAGCAGCCCGAAAGTGAGGTCCTTCAGCCCTTTGACCGTCAGGTAGGCGGGGTCGCCGTCCGGACGGGCCGGCACGCCGTACCCGGCGGCGGCGGCCTGCGGTACCAGCAGGAACCGCGCACCGATGAAGGCGACGAAGAGGCTGAGTACGACGGCGAGCCCGTAGGCGATGAAGGACAGCATGAGTTCAACTCCCTTTCCTAGCGCTGCTAGATACTGGAGCAACGCTAGCAGAGCATCGGCAGAACTCCTAGCAGTGCTAGGGTTGCCGTCATGTCGACGCAGGGACGCCGGGAGCGCGAACGGGCCGAACGGGAGCAGGCCATCATCACCGCGGCCCGCGACCTGGCCCTGGCGGAAGGCTGGGACGCGGTGACCACCCGGCGGCTGGCGGCCGAGATCGAGTACAGCCAGCCCGTCCTCTACAGCCACTTCAAGGGCAAGGACGCCATCATGGCGGCGGTAGCCGTCGAGGGCTTCGCCGAACTGGCCGCCACGCTCGTCTCAGCCCGAGCGTCGGCTGGCGACTCCCGTCAGGCGGTCGCCGACGTCGCAGCGGCGTACGCCGCCTTCGCCGAGCAGCGGCCCGCGATCTACGACGCGATGTTCACCCTCGCCGTGGACCTGCCGTTCGCCAGCCAGGACGTCCCGACCGACCTGGCCCGGGGCTTCGCCGAGTTGGCCGAGACGGTGCGCCCATTTGTCGGCAACGACGACCTGGAGGCGGTCACCGAGACGTTCTGGAGCGGCCTGCACGGGCTGGTCACGCTGATGCGCAGCGGCCGGCTCCGCCGCGCCGACCACGACCGCCGGCTCGCGGTTCTGGTGGACCGCTTCTCCCGTTGAGCGATGCCGTCAGGGCCGGGCGCGCGCTGAGGTCACCGACCGCCGGGCCGGGATGCGCGTCGGGCGCAGGGCGACAGGTGGTCGGTGGGCAGGGCGCACCGCGCCCCGCCGGGCAGTGGCCGATCACAGAAGACCCAATGTCGTACGCCCTGCTGGTCCTCCGCCGAGACGGTCACCCCGCCCGGCTCGACCCGCGCGCTGAGCCGGACCGACACCCGAGCTGCGGTACGCGCGAAGATCCGGACGCGCAGCAGGTCAGGCGCGCTGCGGAAAGAGGGTGTGTTCGTTGGCCGTCCGGGCGCGGGGTCTTCGTCGCGGAGTCCCGTAAGCGCTGACGCTCGTTGACTGCCTGGAACGCGCCGGAGCGCGGAGGTCGTCGAGATCTTGGACAGTTTCCGTTCAGAGAGAGGACGGAAACTGTCCAAGATCTAGAGTGATGGACTAGCGGCACGGATCAGGGTGGCGCGGACGAGAGTTACCGCGTGCTGCTGGCGGCCCCACGCGGGCGACTGATTCTTTTACGACATCAGCTCCATAGCGAGCGCGAGAGACACCACGTCCCCGCCCCGCGCCCGCGCCCAACGCGGCGATCGACTCGGTTTTCAGGAGAACGCGGTGTCGGAGTCCCTCGGACACCCCGACTTCCTGAAAACCGAGTCGATCAAGGCCGTACGGGTCAGTCGACCGTGGGCAGCTTCGGGCCGAGGACGTCGTCGGCGTCGACGATCGTGTACGCGTACCCCTGCTCGGCGAGGAAGCGCTGCCGGTGTGCCGCGTACTCGGTGTCGATCGTGTCCCGGGACACCACAGTGTAGAAGTGCGCCTGCCGGCCGTCGGCCTTCGGCCGCAGCACCCGACCGAGCCGCTGCGCCTCCTCCTGGCGCGACCCGAACGTCCCGGACACCTGGATCGCCACCGCCGCCTCGGGCAGGTCGATCGAGAAGTTGCCGACCTTCGAGATGACCAGGGTTCGCAGCGCGCCGGACCGGAACGCGTCGAACAGGCGCTCCCGCTCCTTGTTCGTGGTCGAGCCCTGGATGATCGGCGCGTCGAGGTACTCGCCGAGCTGGTGCAACTGGTCGATGTACGCGCCGATCACCAGCACCTGGTCGTCAGGGTGCCGGTCGACCAGCGCCTTGACCACCGGCAGCTTGGTGCGGGCGGTCGCCGCCATCCGGTAACGCTCCTCCGCCTCCGCCGTCGCGTACGACATCCGCTCCGCGTCGGTGAGGGTCACCCGGACCTCGGTGCACTCGGCCGGGGCGATCCAGCCCTGCGACTCGATGTCCTTCCACGGCGCGTCGTACCGCTTCGGCCCGATCAGGCTGAACACGTCACCCTCGCGGCCGTCCTCGCGTACCAGAGTCGCGGTGAGGCCCAGCCGGCGGCGGGCCTGGAGGTCCGCCGTGAACCGGAAGATCGGCGCGGGCAGCAGGTGCACCTCGTCGTAGACGACCAGGCCCCAGTCGCGGGCCCCGAAGAGGTCCAGGTGGGTGAACGCGCCGCCGCGCCGCGAGGTGAGCACCTGGTACGTGGCGATGGTGACCGGACGGATCTCCTTGCGCTCGCCCGAGTACTCGCCGATCTCCTCCTCGGTCAGCGACGTGCGGGCGATCAGCTCCCGCTTCCACTGCCGACCGGCGACCGTGTTGGTGACCAGGATCAGTGTGGTCGCCTTCGCCTCGGCCATCGCCGCCGCGCCGACCAGGGTCTTGCCGGCACCGCAGGGCAGCACCACCACCCCCGACCCGCCGGCCCAGAACGCCTCCACGGCCTCCCGCTGGTACGAGCGCAGCGTCCACGGCTTGCGCCCGTCCTTGCCGGCCTCGGCCAGCTCGATCGGGTGCGCCTCACCGTCGACGTAACCGGCCAGGTCCTCCGCCGGCCAGCCCAGCTTGAGCAGCGCCTGCTTGAGCCGGCCACGCTCGGACGGGTGCACCCTGATGGTGTCGTCGTCGATCTTGTCGCCGAGCATCCCGGCGAGCTTCTTGCTCTTGGCCACCTCGATCAGCACCAGCCGGTCCAGTGCGCGCAGCACCAGCCCGTACGCCGGGTCGTTGGCGAGCTGGAGCCGGCCGTACCGGTCCATCGTCTCGGCCACGTCCACCAGCAGCGCGTGCGGCACCGGGTAGCGGGAGTATTTGAGCAGCGAATCCACCACACCCTCGGCGTCGTGCCCCGCCGCGCGGGCGTTCCACAGACCCAGCGGGGTCAGCCGGTAGGTGTGCACGTGCTCCGGCGAGCGTTCCAGCTCCGCGAACGGCGCGATCGCCATCCGGCAGGCCTGCGCGTCGGGGTGGTCGATCTCCAGCAGCAGGGTCTTGTCCGACTGCACGATCAGTGGTCCACCGCTCACGCCAGCGTCCTCTCCTCGGTTGGCCGACCGGCCGGAACGGGTCGCATACCCGCTGCTGGCCGACCATCCAGTGTTGCACGATGCGGGACGGTGAAAGAAAGATGCTCACCGGACGCAACCGTGATGGCACTCACGAACGTCTAGTAAAGGGACGACTGTCTGGGGAGGGCCCATGGAGCATGTCCGGATCGCCTCCCGGCTGGTTGCCCTCGTGGTGGTCGTGCTGGTCGGCGCGGGAGCGTGCGCGTTCGATCCGCAGTCCGGCGGGAGTGGTGGCGGGGGAGCCGCCCCAGCCGGTGCGGCGGAACAGGCAACGGGGGCGGGCGACACGTCCGGGCCCGACCAGCACGGCCGGCCCACCCCGGCCGCGCCCACAACGAAACCCTCCCGGAAACCCACGCCGAAGCCGACCCGCCCGGCACCCACCACGACCCCCGGCACCGGTACGCCGACAGTCGCCGGCTGCCCCCAGGGGCAGCACCAGCGGGCGGTGGAGACCCACCTGGCCCGGTTGGGCGGGTTCGGGGCGGTGACAGTGGACGGCCGGCAGTCCGCCGCCGACTGCGCGGCGATCAAGAAGTTCCAGAAGAGGTACGGCATTCGCCCCGTCGAGGGTCGCGCCGGACCAACCACCCTCGACGTGGCCCAGCGCCTCGCCACTACCGACACGACGCGCTGCAAGGCCGGCGCCGGCACCACGTTCTGCGTGGACCTCACCCGGCAGACCGTCTGGGCGCTCCGCGGCGGCAAGGTGATCATGGCGCCGACGGTGACCCGCACCGGCATGTCCGGCTACCGCACCCCGGCCGGCACGTACGCCGTCAACTACCGCAACCCCAAGGAGTGGTCCAACCCGTACGAGGTGTGGCTGCCGTACTGGCAGCACTTCACCCAGGGGATGGGCTTCCACGAAACCACCACCTACCTGCACGACAAGTCGATCGGCTCGCACGGCTGCGTCAACCTGCTGCACGCCGACGCCGTCCGGATGTGGGAGCTCGGCAAGGTCGGCACCCGGGTGGTGCTGATCGGCCGACGCCCCGGCACCTGAGTGACACGGAACGAATCGCGGCGATAACCCCCTGTCCGACTGGACCAACGAGTGTCACCCTTGGAGTCCAGGGCCGGACCGGGCGGGGAGGCTGGGCATGACGGTCGACCGTGACGTGATCGCGGAGCACGAACACGCACCACCCGACGAGGTGTCCCGAGCGACGGTGATCGCGTACGTCGTCGCGGCGACACTCCTGCTCGGGTGGTTCCTCTTCGGCTGGCTGGTGCTCCAGCAGGGCTTCGTCGACTCCATCGGCGAGTCCGCCGGTGCCGGCTTCGCGCTGCTGTTGATCATCTCGGTGGTCGGCACCGTACGCCGCAGTCGCCGCTGACCGACGGCGTCCGCGCGGTGGCACCGTCGGTCAGTCCGCCACGACCGCCGCAGTGATCCGGTGCAGCGCGAACGTGTGCAGCATCTCGGTCCGTTCGTCCTCGGCCCGCAGGTAGCCGGCACCGATCGAGACCGGCTTGAGCAGGCGTGACGCCGTCGCCCCGTGCGCGTCGACGTAGCCCACCCAGACCAGCGCCTTGTCCCGGACCGCCTGCTGGAGAACCGCCAGTGCCTCGCTGTGGGTGTGCGCCGGCACCGGGCCGCCGCCCAGCCCGGGCGCACCGCCGCGCACCACGGCAGGCGCCCGTCGGGCGGCCCGTGCCGCCGCGTCGCCGCGACGGATGTGCTCCACCACACCGAGCAGCCGGGGCATGGGCAGCTTCGGGGCGGCCAGCGGATCGATCGTCCGGGTGGTCACCGACACCCGGGGCGGGGCCCGCCGGATTCGCGGCCGGGCCAGCACAGTGCTGCCGGTGCCGTCCTCCTGCACCGGGGCGTACCCCGCGTCGCGCAGCGCACCCAGCAGCCGACCGACCTGGTACTGCGTACACAGCACCGTCGGTGCGAGCCGGCGCAGCGCCAACGACTCCAGCCGCCGGTCGGCCAACACCTCGCTGATCAGCGTCTCGTCGTCGCTGCGCAGGTACGCCCCGGCCAGGCCGACCCGCAGCCCACCGTGCTTACGGGCCACGTCGTCGATCAGGTACGTGAGCCCCTGCGGCACCGGGGTACGGGACCGACGCCGGAACACGTCGTGCAGGTCGTCGGCCGTATAGCCGGAATCCAGGGCCCGCCGCACGCTCGCCGTGGTGACCCGGTGCACGCTGGCCCCGCCGGCCGACTCCAGCTCGGTCATCGCCTCCAACTCGACGGCGAGCGCCGGCTCGGGTGGACCGGGCACCACCACTGTCAGGTCGGCCTGCACCAGGAAATGGTCGACCGGTGCGGGCAGCAGGGCGTCCAGCGCCCGCGCGGTACTGGACGGGTCGCCGCTCTCGACGTCGGCGTGCACGCCCAGCGGGTCGTCACCCCGCTCGTCGGTCGACGTCAGGTCCCCCAGCAGCAGCCGACCGTACGAGGTGAGCGCCCCCAGCCCCGTCACGCCCAGCTGTGCGGCCTCGGCCAGCACCTCCCGGTGTGCGGCGTCCCGGCCCCGGCTGCGACGGGGAGACCGCCAGTCCAGCAGCTCCTGCACCTCCTCCGGGGTGGGCGCCGTCGCCGGCTCCAGATCGGCGAGTACGCCGAGCACCGCCCGTCGGGTGGCCGGCACGCTGGCCCGCTCGGCCTCGGCGGAGAGCACGGTGATCGGCCGGTCCCGGTCGTCACGGCGGCCCACCAGCCCCACCTGCCGGGTCATGGTCAGCCACGCTCGGGCGAGCTGCTCCCACCGTTGGGCCAGCGAGGCGGCCCGCCACACCTCGTACCCGCCGGTCGGCAGCACCTGCTGATCCGCCCCGTAGCGGCCGGTGGTCGCACCGGGCATCTCCAGCTCACCGAGGAGCCCCGCCGCGTACGCCACCTCCAGCAGCAGCGCGGTGCTCGGTTCGTCCAGCCCGGCGGTACGCGCCAACCGGCGCAGGTCCCGTACACCGATGCCACCCGAACGCAGCACCGGCGCGGGCTCGTCGGCGAGCTGCTCCAGCAGCCCTTCGGTGTGCCGGACCACCTCCATGGTCTGCCCGGCTCCGGCCGAGTCGACCGCCTTCGGCTCGCGCGGCGCGGCGGCCACCGGCGGTGGGCTGGTACGCAGCGGCCCGAGGGGGCCGCTGTCGCGGCGCAGCAGCAGGCCGACCTCGCGGGGCAGCTCCACCGTTCCGCTCGCCGTGGACGAGCCGGTCGTCGCCGGGACCAGCAGCCGGTTGTCGACCAGCCACCGCACCGGGGAGCCGGTCGGAGCGCCACCGTTCGTCGGGTCGGTGAGGACCGGGTCCGCCGCGCCGAGCGGCGGTGCCTGCAACGCCCCCGGCGGCACGCTGCCCACCGGTGGGCCGGCCGCCAACCGGTCCAGGATCGCCCGGGCCGAGGGCGGGGCGGCGAGCACCGTCCGTCGCAGCTTCGCCGGGTCCGCGCAGAGCGCGGCCGCGCGCGGGTCCAGCTCCGCGGCCGGTCGGCCGAGCCCAGCGGGGTACGGGGAGACTTCGTCGACGGCGGGCAACACCTGGAGTGCGTGCTCCGGGCCGTACAGCAGGAAAAGCGCACGCAGTCGGCCCACGGCGGCCCGGACGGCCGTCGGAGCCGGCGGGTGCGGCCCGGCGGTCGCCATCGCGAGCACGGTGTCGGTGGCCGTGGTGGCGTCGTCCGGGTTCCGGGTGAGGCGGGCGGCGTCGAGGATCTGGAGGGTGAACTGGTCCAGGCCGTCCAGCGCGCGGGCCACGGAGACCCGGGACTGGGCCCGGATGGCCAGCGCGGAGACGTCGGCCGGCACGGGCACGACGAGGTCGGGCCGCAGTTGGAGGAGCGCGGCCAGTGACTCGTCGGGCAGCGACCGCAGGTGGTCGGCGAGTGAGGTGGTCATCGTCTTTCCACGCTAGCCCGGCACCGGGCTTCCGCGCCCCTCGGACGTCCGGTCGGCTGGGAGTAGCCGGTACGTTTCTCGACATGCCCGCACTGACCGTCGGATTCGACCTCGACATGACCCTGGTGGACTCCCGCCCCGGCATCGCCGCGGCGTACCGGGCGCTGACCGCGAGGACCGGTGTGCCGGTCGACGCCGAGCTGGCGGTGTCCCGGCTCGGGCCGCCGCTGCGTACCGAGATCGCGCACTGGTTCCCGCCGGATCAGGTCGAGTCGGCCGTGCGGGTGTATCGCGAGCTGTACCCGGCGTACGCGATCACCCCGACGCTCCTGCTGCCCGGCGCGCGGGAGGCCATCGAGGCGATCCGTGCGCGCGGTGGCCGGGTGCTGGTCGTCACGTCCAAGATCGGCCGGCTGGCCCGGTTGCACCTGGACCACCTCGGTCTCAGTGTCGACGAGTTGGCCGGTGACCTCTTCGCCGAGCAGAAGGCGACCGCTCTGCGGGAGCACGGGGCTACCCACTACGTCGGTGACCATGTCGCGGACATGGTGGCGGCGGCAGCGGCCGGGGTGCCCGGCATCGGTGTGGCGACCGGCCCGTGCTCCTCCGATGAGCTGCGCGCGGCCGGGGCGGAAGTGGTGCTGGACGAGCTCACCGAATTCCCAGCGGCGCTCGACGGGATGATCCAGCTAGCCTTGGAGCAGTAGCGGCTCAAGTGAAGCAGGGGTTTTCAGGTGCCTACGGGTCGAGTGAAGTGGTACGACACGGCCAAGGGATACGGCTTCGTCACGAGTGACGAGGGCGGCGACGTGTTCCTGCCCAAGGGGGCGCTGCCGGCGGGTGTCACCGACCTCAAGGGTGGCCAGCGGGTCGACTTCAGCGTGGTGGACAGCCGCCGGGGCGCGCAAGCCATGGGGGTCAAGCTGCTGGACGCGCCGCCGTCGATGTCGGAGCTGCGCCGTCGGCCGGCCGAGGAACTGCACGGCCTGGTCGAAGACATGATCAAGGTGCTGGAGGCGAAGGTCCAGCCGGACCTGCGCCGGGGTCGGTACCCGGACAAGAAGGCCGCGCAGAAGATCGCTCAGCTGGTCCACGCGGTGGCCCGCGAGCTGGAGGTCTGAGGCACCAGGCCGGCGGTGGCGGCCCGGTCGAGCAGTGCCGCCACCGCGGCGAAACCGGCCTCGCCCAGGTCCGCTGTGAACTCGTTGACGTAGAGGCCGATGTGCCGGTCGACCACGTCGAGCTCCATCTCCTGGGCGTGCGCCAGCACGTACTCCCGGCTGGCCGCCGGGTCCGCCCAGGCCTGCCGGACCGACTCGCGGACCCAGCCGGCCGCGGCCTGCGGGTCGACCGCCCCGCGTCGGGCCAGGATCGCGCCGAGGGGGATGGGTAGGCCGGTGTCGGCCTCCCACCATTCGCCGAGGTCGACGAGCGCGCTCAGGCCGTGCCGGTGGTAGGTGAACCGGGCCTCGTGGATGACCAGCCCGGCGTCGTAGCGCCCAGCCGCCACGCCCGGCATGATCTCGTGGAACGGCACCACCTCGATCCGGGCCGGTGGCCGCCCGGCCGACCAGAGCCGGAACAGCAGGTACGCGGTGGTCCGGTCACCCGGCACCGCCACAGTGGCGCCGGTCAGGTCGGTGCGGTCCGGGCCGCCGTCGCGGTCGCCCCGGGTGAGCACCAGCGGACCACAACCGCGACCGAGAGCGCCGCCGCAGGGCAGCAGGTGGTAGTCGTCGAGCAGCCAGGGCAGCGCCGCGAAGCTCACCTTCACCAGGTCGAACGCGCCCCGCTCGGCCGCCGTGTTGGTGACGTCCACGTCGGCGTACGTCACCTCGACCGGCGGTGCGCCGGGCACCCGCCCGTGTACCAGCGCGTGGAAGACGAACGTGTCGTTGGGGCAGGGCGAGATCGCCAGGGAGAGCGCCACACCCTCACGGTAGTCCCGCCCTCCGCCCGGGGCCCGCGCCCACCCCACGACTGTGATCCGCGACCGTGCCGCCGGGTGGAACAACGCGTGCAACGACTGGTCGAGCAGGGTCGACCGCCCATCCCGGTCTCCCTTTGGAGCTGATGTCGTAAACGAATCGCCCAGAGTGGGTGACCGTGCTCCGGAACTGGGCGTGGTGTGCACCTCGGCGGGACAGGAGGTCTGGTGATGACGCAAACGATTCAGCTCCAAAGGGATCGCGGGAGTAGTCATCCACCGGTCGGCGAGGTTGTCCACAGCCTTATCCACAGGTTGGCGCAGGGTGTTGATAGCTCGCCGACCGGCCGGGACCATCGGCCGGTGACCGAGGCGAGTGACCACACCGACGAGGCCGGCGGAGCCGACCTCGGGCAGGCGCTCCGCGCGCTGCGTCGGAGGGCCGATCTGAGTCAGCGGCAGTTGGCCGAGAAATCCGGGGTGCCGCAGCCGACGCTGGCCCGGATCGAGTCGGGGCGGGCGCTCGATCCCCGATTTCGGACAGTGGAACGCCTCGTCCAGGCGGCGGGTGGGACGTTGGCCGTTGGCGTCCCACCATCCGTCTCCGGCGTCACCGAACCCACGCCGGTTGCGCACGACGACATGCGGGACGAGGCGGGCCGCCGATACCCGGCTCACCTGGACGTCTGGCCGGTCCACGAGCCTCGGGACTGGCCCGGTGCCTGGTGGGCGGAGTGGTACCGGTTGCCGCCCGAGCGGTATCCGCTCCCGCTGCCACCGGCCGCGTACGAGCTGAACCGGCGCTATCGCGACAACCGGCGGTGGGCTGCCGAGGTCCGGCGGACTGCGCAGGTGCGTCGGGTGATCGGTGGCGACCTGCCGGCCACCTGCTGGCGATACGTCGCCGAGCTACCCGACGGCACGCTGGTTGGTGAGCTACGGGCCCATGAGCGGAGCCCATTCCTGGAGTACGGGGAGTGGCATCCGCACCTGCCGGAGCGGGAGATGGTGCTCGACGGCGTGCTTGTCGACGCCCGGTACCGGCGGCTGGGGCTCGGGCGACGGCTGGTCACCGCGCTGGTGACCGGGATGCGCGAGGCGGGCATCGACGACGCAGTCGCTATCGCCGAGGGATCCGGCACCGACCTGCTGCGGGCGTGCGGCTTCGAGATCGAGGCACGCCGCCCGGCCGCGCTGCGCCTGGCCAACCCAGGCAAACGCTGGTTCTCCTGAGCGGAGACCTGGTCAGCGCAATGCCGGGTCAGCGCAGTGCCGGGGCTGCTGCGGTCAGGGCGGCCAGGGCTTCGCGCAGCCGCCAGGCGTCCCGGTCGCGGGGGCCGATCGGGTTGGAGATCGTGCGCAGTTCGGCGAAGGGCACCCCGGCCTGCGCCGCGGCGACCGCCACGCCGTACCCCTCCATGGCTTCGGCGACCGCTTCCGGATGCCTCCGGCGCAGCTCGTCGGTGCCGGCCGTGGTGCCGGTGACGGTGCTGACCGTGAGCACCGGGCCGGCCGTGGCCGTCGGGAGGGCGGCTCGCAGTGCCGCCAGCAGGCCCGGGTCCGCCGGCACCCTGCTGCCCGCACCGAGCAGCGCGAGCGGCATGCCCAGCTCGTCGACAGCGATGAAGCCGTCGGGCGACTCGGCACCCAGGTCGGCGGCGATGCTGGCGGTGCCGAGCACCGTGTCGCCGACCTCGGCCCGCCCGGTGAAGCCGCCGGCCACGCCGGCGCTGACCACCGCACGGTACGGACGACCGGCGGCCTCTGCCAGCGTCAGCAGCCGGGCGGTGGCGGCACCGGCGAGTGCCGGGCCCACACCGATCGGGGTGACGGTCACGCTGGGGTCGGTCAGCCCGGCGCGGACCGCATCCGCCTCGGCGGGAACCGCCGTCACCACCAGCAGCCCGGTCACGAGAGCGAGCCGGGGGACTCGCGGCGGTTTTCGTCGTCGGCCCCGCCACCCGGGCCGCCAACGGCCGACGACGGGCGGTAGATGTGGTAGCCCGGCGGGGCGAGGCTCGGGTCGTCGTACTGCGGTGAGCTGGTCCGGGCCGGGGCCGGTGAGGTCGGTGTGGGGTCCCCGGGCTCGTCCGCCGGCTCGTCCTCGGTCAGCTCGTCGTCACCGAGCGGTCGGCCGGCCAGCTTCTCACCGCGCAGCCGGGCGGCGGCCAGCACACCCCGGATCGCCGCCAGTACGCCGACCCCGGCGGCCACGGCGATGCCCATCCGGCCGTCGAACGGCACCAGCCCGAGCCCACCGCCGGCGACGAAGGCGAGCATCAGCACCGTCTCGGAGTGGGCGAAGGAACTGGCCCGCAACCGTTCCGGGATGCGCTCCTGGATCGAGGCGTCCACCGCCAGCTTCGCTATCCCGCTGGCCAGCGCGGCGACAAGGCAGAGCAGGGCGACCATCAGCAGCGAGAACTGGATGACGGCGAGCACCGCCACCCCGGCCACGATGATCATGCTGCTGGACTGGATGGCTGTCGGCCGGTGGATGCGCAGCCGGGTGCCGATCGCGGTGGCCAGGAAGGTGCCGACCGCGAGCGCGCCGCCGACCACGCCCAACGCCCACTCGGCGCCCAGATCCCGGCCGAACACCACTGTGGTCAGGTCGCCCTTCTTGATCGCGAAGGCGAGGAAGAGCAGCAGGAAGCCGTAGAGCGCGCGTAGCGTCGCCGCGCCGATCAGGGTGGCGATCACCAGCCGGCCGGACGGTCGGCCCCGGCCCAGCGGCCGGTCGCCACGGCGGCGGCCCAGCGCGCGCAGTGGCCGGGGGACCCGCTCCGGTGGCTCCGAGTCGGCCTTCGGCGGCAGCCGCAGGGAGATCACCATGCCGACCAGGAAGATCACCGACGCGACCCGCAGCGGCCACTGCGGCCCGAACCAGAACGCGGCCAACCCGATCGGCGCCACCAGCGCACCCGCGACGGTGCCGTAGACGCTGGCCCGGGCACCCACCTGGGACAGACCGAGCCCCTCCGGCAGCAACCGGGGCACCGCCGCGGATCGGGCCACGCCGTACGCCCGGGAGAGCGCGAGCACCCCGAACGCGGCCGGATAGAGCCCGAAGCCGTGGATGTAGTCGGAGATCAACCAGGCCAGGAAGGCACGCCCGAGCATCGTCGCCGCCAGGGCGTACCGCCGGCCGTGCCGGAAGTGATCCAGCAGCGGGCCCACCACCGGGGCGAGCATCGCGAACGGCACCATGGTCACCAGCAGGTAGAGCGCGACCTTGCTGCGAGCCTCGCCGAGCGGCACGTTGAAGAAGATCGTGCCGGCCAGACCGATGGCGATCAGGGTGTCACCGGCGCAGGAGAGCGCGTGCAGGTCGAACAGGCGAACCATGCCGACCTCGCCGCCGGCACCCCGGGCGCGTGCCCGACCGGCCCGGCGGGTCACCCAGCGGCCGCTACCCACCGAACCACGCAACAGCAGACGGATGGCGCGAATGCCGGTGCCGACGGTCCGCCCGAGGACGGATCGCCCGGAGCGGGAGTACGACGGCATGTGCACCATCCTCGCCCATCTGATCCGGGTACGCCGCACCACCGCTGGGAAAGGTTCCCCGGGAGTCCCTGTCACCCCTGCGAGGCGCATGGGGAACAATGGTCGGGTGACCAGGCCCGTCTCCACCCGTGCCGCCCGTCTCGACCAGGTCTGCGCCGCCGCCGTCGAGGTGGCCCGCGCCGGCATCACCGAGGTGGGCTCCGACGATGTCGGCGACCACCTGCAGGTCGTCGCCGAGGGCGACCGGCTCGTCACCCACTATTTCGAATGTCGCCTCGCCGGCTACAACGGCTGGCGCTGGGCGGTCACCGTCACCCGGGTGCCGCGTAGCAAGACGGTGACCATCTGCGAGACGGTGTTGCTGCCCGGCCCGGACGCGCTGCTCGCGCCCGGCTGGCTGCCCTGGCAGGAGCGGCTCAAGCCGGGCGACCTGGGTCCGGGGGACCTGCTCCCGACCTCGCCCGACGACGATCGACTGGTCCCCGGTTACCTGCTCTCCGACGACCCGGCGGTCGAGGAGACGGCATGGGAGTTGGGCCTCGGCCGCGCCCGCGTGCTCTCCCGGGAGGGTCGCATCGACACGGCGCAGCGCTGGTACGAAGGTGACCACGGCCCCGCCGCAGCCATCTCGTCCGCCGCTCCGGCCGCCGCCCGCTGCGGCACCTGCGGCTTCTACCTGCCGCTGGCCGGTGCGATGCGGCAGGCATTCGGGGCGTGCGGCAACTTCTACGCTCCCGACGACGGCCGGGTGGTGAGCGCCGACCACGGTTGCGGCGCCCACTCCGAGACGTTGATCGAGGCGGCCGAGACCGCCGTCGACGAGCTGCCCACTGTTTACGACGACAGCGCTGTGGAGGCCATGTCGGTCAGCCGGGCTCCGGGCTCGGTGGAGGCCGCTGAGCCGGCGGAGCCGTACGGGCACTCCTGATCGTCCGCGCCGGAGTGCTCCGGCGCGGCGGCCAGCTCACCTCGCGCGGCGACGGCGTCGGTTGGCGTCGTGCCGCATCATCACGGCGAGGCCCGGGAAACCCCACAGGAAGCCGGCGAGGCAGGTCCAGAGCCAGTTCTGGTGACCGTGGTCGGTCAGCCAGCCCCGGAAGAAGATCAGCAGGACCAGCCCGGCCACGGCCCACGCGATCAACCCGGCTAGGGCGAACGGCACCATCGGCGGATCCAGTGGTGCGGGCCGCGGTGGCTGCTCGTTCGGCATTCGGCAAGCGTACGGGATCTACTTCCCCTGCCCACCGACGATCTGGGACGATGCGCGCGACAACTGGAAGATCACCTGCGAGGACCTGATGGCCGTAGCGCCGCCCGAGAACGGCACACCTTCCAAACTCGCCCCTCCGCGTAACGGTTTCGACCGGTTCTTCGAGATTTCCGCCCGTGGCTCGACGTTGAGCCGTGAGGTACGCGGTGGCCTGGCGACCTTCTTCACGATGGCGTACATCGTGGTGCTCAACCCGCTGATCCTGGGTGGCGCCGTCGACGGTGACGGCAAGAGCCTCCCGATTCCCGCGCTGGCTGCGGCGACCGCGCTGGTCGCCGGTCTGATGACCATCCTGATGGGTGTGGTCGGCCGGTTCCCGCTGGCGCTCGCCGCCGGTCTGGGTGTCAACGCGCTCGTGGCGTACGAGATCGCCCCCGAGATGACCTGGGCAGACGCGATGGGCCTGGTGGTGATCGAGGGTCTGATCATCGCGGTGCTGGTGCTGACCGGTCTGCGGACCGCTGTGTTCCGCTCGGTGCCGACCCAGATGAAGAGTGCGATCGGGGTCGGCATCGGTCTGTTCCTGACCATCATCGGCCTGGTGGACGCGGGCTTCGTCCGGCGCATCCCAGACGATGCCAACACCACGGTTCCGGTCGGCCTGGGCATCGGCGGCAAGCTGGTGAGCTGGCCGATGCTGGTCTTCGTGGTGGGCCTGCTGATCACGCTGGTGCTGGTGGTCCGTCGGGTCAAGGGCGCGATCCTGATCGGCATCCTCGCCTCGACGGTGCTCGCGGTGATCGTGGAGGCGATCGGCAACATCGGCCCGTCGTTCGTCAACGGTCAGCCCAACCCGAAGGGCTGGTCGCTGAACGTGCCGGAGTTGCCGAAGTCGGTGGTCGACCTGCCGGACCTGTCGCTGCTCGGCAAGTTCAACGTGTTGGACTCGTGGGGCCGGGCCGGTTGGCTGGTCGTGCTGATGTTCATCTTCACGCTGTTGATCACGGACTTCTTCGACACCATGGGCACGATGGTCGCGGTCGGCCAGGAGGGTGGCCTTCTCGACGAGCAGGGCACTCCGCCGAAGGCCAAGGAGATCCTGCTGGTCGACTCGATCGCGGCGGCGGCCGGCGGTGCGGCCAGCACCTCCAGCAACACGTCGTACATCGAGAGCGCCGCCGGTGTCGCGGAGGGTGCCCGGACCGGTGTGGCCAACCTGGTCACCGGCGTGCTCTTCCTGCTCGCGATGTTCCTGGCGCCGCTGGTCGTGATCGTGCCGTTCGAGGCGGCGTCGACGGCACTGGTGGTGGTCGGGTTCCTGATGATGACCGCGGTGCGGACGATCGACTGGTCCGACTACGAGATCGCCATTCCGGCCTTCCTCACCATCGTGTTGATGCCGTTCACCTACTCGATCTCCAACGGGATCGGCGCCGGTCTGATCACCTTCGTGGTGGTCAAGCTGGCGCGGGGCAAGGCCCGGGAGATTCACCCGTTGCTGTACGGGGTGGCCGTGCTCTTCGTGCTGTACTTCCTGCGTGGGCCGATCGAGTCCCTGGTGCTCTGAGGCACGTCCGGGCGGGGAATCGATCGGGATTCCCCGCCCGTACCATCTGAATCCCCTCGTGAGCCTGGTCATAACGGATGTCGTTAGCCATGCTCATTAGTTAAGCTAACTACTGTGACGGAGCGGACGGTGACGGCGGAACGCGTGCCACCGGCGCAGCTGGCTCCCCAGCTGCGTGATGCGATCACCCGACTCAACCGGCGGGTCCGACAGGCCCGACCGGTCGGCGACCTCACGGTCACCCAGGTCTCCGCGCTCACCAGCCTGCGGCTGGCGGGCGCGATGACACCCCGTGAGCTGGCCGACGTGGAACGGGTGCAGCCGCCGACGATGACCAAGATCGTCGGGAAGTTGGAGGACCGCGGCCTTGTGCAGCGGACACCCCATCCGACCGATGGGCGGCAGGTCATCCTCGCGGCGACCGAAGGAGCGCAGGCCGTGCTCGACCAGTTCGAGCGGGCCCGCGACGAATGGCTGGCCCACCGGCTGGCCGCGCTCGACGAGGACGAACGGGAGACCCTGCAGAGGGCCGCCCAGATTCTTCAGCAGCTCGCTCGCGCCTGAGCCGCGCCCGCGCCACCGGGTCCGTGCCGTCACCTGTCGATGACGCGTACGTCCGAGGAGGCGCACCAAGAGTGCAGGCCAAGCTGAGCACGATGTTCCAGTCCCTACAGGTCCGCAACTACCGGCTCTTCGCATCCGGGCAACTGATCAAACTGATCGGTGTCTGGATGATGTTCATCGCCCAGGACTGGCTCGTCCTCGACCTCTCCGACAACTCGGCGACCGCGCTCGGTGTGGTGACCGCGTGTCAGTTCACCCCGGTGCTCCTGCTCACCCTGTTCTCCGGCCGGCTCGCCGACCGGTACGACAAGCGGGTGCTGCTCTTCGTCGCCAACGCCTTCTGGAGTGTGCTGGCGCTCGGCATGGCGGTGCTGGTCCTCACCGACCTGGTGCAGCTCTGGCACGTCTTCGCCTTCGCCGCCCTGCTCGGCACGGCCAACGCCGTGGAGACCCCGGTCCGGCAGGCGTTCGTCTCGGAACTCGTCGGCACGCCGCTGCTGCCCAACGCGTTGTCGCTGAACGCCGCCGTGTTCAACTCGGCGCGGATCGTCGGCCCGGCCGTCGCCGGCCTGGCGATCGCCGCGTTCGACGTGGGCCCGGTCTTCCTGTTCACCGCCCTCAGCTCGGTCGCGCCCCTGGTCAACGTGGTCCGGATGCGGACGGCCGACCTGCATCGCGAGGCCCTGCTGCCGCGCGACGAGCGGGCGTCCGCACGGGTCATCGACGGGCTGCGGTACGTGTTCCGTCGGCCCGACCTGCTGCTACCGATGGCTGTCATGTCGGTGATCGGCATGTCGCTGTTCAACTTCCAGCTCACCCTCGCCGCGCTGGCGAAGACGGTCTTCCACACCGGTGCCGCCTCCTTCGGCCTGTTCAGCACGGCGCTGGCCGTGGGCGCGCTCGGCGGCGCGCTCAGCGGCACCGGTCGACGCAGCCGGCCGTCGGTCTGGCTGGTGCTCGGCGCGGCGATCGCCTGCGCCAGCTTCGGCACCCTGGTCGGTCTCGCCTCGACGTACTGGCTGGTCGTGGCCCTGCTGGTGCCGACCGGCTTCTTCATGGTCTTCTTCGCCCAGGCCGCCAACCAGCGGGTCCAGTTGGGCGTGGACGCGGCCTTCCGGGGTCGGGTGATGGCCCTGTGGGTGCTGGTGTTCCTGGGTACCAACCCGGTCGGCGCGCCGCTGATCGGCTGGGTCGCGGAGCACTACGGTGCCGGTGCCAGCATCTGGATGGGTGGGCTCATCTCGCTGGCCGCCGCGGTGATCGCCCTCACCTGGCAGCTCCGCCACTCCGGTGCCCGGCTGCGTTTCCGGGTGTTGCCGATGCCCCGCTTCTACGTCACCTCCACCGACTGCTGAGGTTTACCACCAGCTCCGGCCGCGTCCGGTTGCGCGGATTGCTCGGATGCGGCCAAATCGCTGGCGGGGTGGCACGGTGGGGCTTAGCGTCGATGCGTGGGAGTCGGACACGCGCTGATGCTGGCCCTGGCGTTCCTCGCCGTGGCCACGCTGCCGGCGGCGTTCGCCCTGCTCTTCTGCTACGACGAGATCCTCGACCGGGTGGTCTGCGGCTGGTCCGAGTGGCGTGACCGCCGACGGGAGAAGCGCACGATCGCCAGACTCGACCGTGCCATTGAGGCCGACGCGCTGACCCGGGACATCGACC
The DNA here is from genome assembly GCF_040642735.1 of Micromonospora sp. NPDC047753. NCBI lineage: Bacteria > Bacillati > Actinomycetota > Actinomycetes > Micromonosporales > Micromonosporaceae > Micromonospora > Micromonospora sp. NPDC047753. The sequence goes on from NZ_JBEYSL010000002.1 coordinate 30,803, forward strand.
TCAGCGAGTTCGACAGCGTTGACCGCCGGCCGCTGGAGCAGCTCGCCGCCGACCTGCGCCGTCTCGGCGGTCAGCGGGTCGGCGGTAGCGGTCGCTCGATGGTCTGGCACAGCGCGCTGCTCCAGGCGTACGACGACCGGCTTCGTCTCGCCTGCCGCGCCCTCGGCATCGCCGAGCACCTCGCCGAGCTGGAGGGCGTCGACCAGGAGATCGAGCGGGTCCGGGTGGAGGGCGTGCTGCACGCCGCCGGTCTGGCCCTTCCGGCGGCCCGCCCCGGGCAGCGGCAGCGGCACCGCTGACCCGCCCGCTCGTCGGTCACCGCCGATCCGGTTGCCCGGTGGCCTGGGCAGCGGGTTGGGTCCCGGTGTGAAGCACCGCGCGGCCCTGCTCGGCGGCGCGGACGACGCTCTCACTGATGAAGTCGAGGAAACGGGCGATGTTCTCCAGGCGGGCGGCGGCGGGGGTCTGCGGGCCGAGGATGGCGACGCCCTGGCGCGCGGTTGCGACGAGCTGGTCGTTGGCCCGGGCGCTGGCGATCGTCGCCTGGTAGAACAGCTCGTCGTCGACCACGTAGCGGTCGCGGCGGCGTTCGTCGCGTTCACGGCGGACGAGGCTCTGACTCTCCAGGAAGGTGATCGCCTTGGAGATGGACGCCGGGCTGACCTGGAGGCGCTGGGCGAGCTGTGACGCGGTGAGGCTGGCCGAGTCGGTGATGAACAGGTGGGTCAGGACCCGGGCCGCCATCTTGGGCAGGCCCGAAGCCATGAGGACCGTGGTGAACGTCTCCCCGTACTCCGCCACGGCCCCGGCGTCACGCCCATGCTCCTGAGGGAGCGCGGTGGCCCCCGGTGAGGTGACTGTCCTGCGCCGCTGGGCGCGACGTTCGGTGGCGCGATGGGCCAGCTCGGCGCGGTAGGCGGTGGGGCCGCCGTTGCGCATCACCTCGCGGGTGACTGTCGACGTGGGACGGTCGAGGCGCCGGGCGATCTCCGCGTAGGGGAGGCTGTCGATCAGCCCCAGCGCGATCTGCTGGCGCTCCTGCTGACTGAGTCTGCCTCCCGGCATCACGATCTCCCCGGTGATTCCTCGTCGCGTCCGCTGACTGCCCCACCATAGCGTTCACCCTCCGCCTGTTGCAACGGTTGCGGCCTCCGTCGTTGCGTTATACCTTCAGTCGTTGCAACACTTTATAGGTCATGAGCTGCATCTATGCAACTCCAACGCAACAGACTTGTTGCCTGCATCTGGAAAGCAACGTAGCGTTTCCTATATCAGAAAGAGCTGCCAACACAGGAGAACATGATGCAGACGTTCGACACCCCCGCCCCCATCTCGGCCGTCCTCGACATCCCCGCCGGACGGATCCAGTTGATCGCCGCGGACCGCGCCGACACCGTCGTCGAGGTTCTGCCCACCGACCCCTCGAAGAAGCGCGACACCAGGGCCGCCGAGCAGACCACTGTCGCCTACAACGACGGCGTCCTGCGGATCACGGCCTTGGCCCCCGGCAACCCGTTCGTCGGCCCGTCCGGGTCGCTGGAGGTGACCGTTCAGCTCCCCGCCGGCTCGACGATCAAGGCCAGGACCGCCAGCGCCGAACTTCGCGGCGTCGGGCGTCTCGGCGACATCGCCTTCGACGGGGCGTACCGCCAGATCAAGATTGACGAGGTCGCGAGCCTGCGGCTCACCGCGATCGACGGCGACGTCGAGGTCGGCCGGCTCAACGGCCCCGCGGAGATCAGCACCGCCCGGGGTGACATCCGGATCGCCGAGGCCGTGAGCGGCGCGGTCGTGCTCAGCACCCAGTCCGGCGACATCTCGGTCGGTGCCGCCGCCGGCGTCTCCGCCGCACTCGACGCCGGCACCGGCCACGGTCGGGTCAGCAACGCCCTCAAGAACGACGGCGCCACGACGCTCGACATCCGCGCCACCACCTCCCAGGGCGACATCACCGCCCGGAGCCTCTGAACCCCACCACGGCCAGGCGACAGGAGTACGACATGAACTTAGCTACCAACTCCCCGTGGACCGGCATGGTGTCGGTCGACGACACGGCCCTGGCCGTCACCGACACCGGTGGCCCCGGCATCCCGGTGGTCTACCTCAACGGCCAGTTCGCCACCCAGGGCTACTGGCGGCGGGTCATCGCCGAACTGGGCACCGGGTTCCGGCACATCACCTACGACGAGCGGGCTCGCGGCAGAAAGTCGGAGCGCTCAGCCGACTACTCGTTCGAAGCTGCCGTCCGGGATGTCGACGCCGTACTCGCCGCCCGGGGGGTGGCCCAGGCGGTGCTGGTGGGCTGGTCCTACGGAGCGGTGGTCGGGGCGCACTGGGCCAACCGGAACCCGGAGCGTGCCCTGGGCGCGGTCCTGGTCGACGGCGCGTTCCCGCACGACTGGCTCGACGATGCCATGGCGCAACGGATCCGCAGGATGTTCCGACGGATGAACCTGTTCATGCCGCTGCTCCGCCCGACCGGCCTGACCCCACGGATGAACGCCGACCAGATGGCGGACAGCAACATTGAACTGGGCGAACTCTCCCGCGAGCGCGAACTGGGCCCGGTGCTGGACGCCATCAGCGTTCCGGTGCGGTACGTCGTCGCCTCGGGAACGTCCCTCGGTAGTCGTGGGGACGAACAGGAGCAGATCCGCGCCAGCCTCGACGCGGTGACCGCCCGCAACCCGCACATCACCATCGCGGCGAAGGTCGCCAGCAACCACGGTGCGATCCTCAAAAAGGACTTCCGCGCCGTCGCCGAAGCGGTACGCGGAGTCGCCGCCCTCAGCCGACCCGCACGAAGAACCCTCAACGAGGGTGCGTAGTCGGCCGCTACACCGCACCGATCTCGCAGCTTCGGTCGCCGAGATGGGCGGATTGCCCCCTGAGTCTGGGCAGAAAGTGCAAGATCGCCGGGCGGGCCGTGTCGCTCGGGGAGCTGAGGTTCGAACGCGCGCGTTGACGGGTGACCCAGGGGTCACCCGTCAACGCGAGGCGTCAGGAAGATTCGCGGGCGGCCGGGCCGCTGCCGAAGAGCACGTCGTCCCAGCTCGGCAGCCTCTTGCGCGGCTTGCCGTTGGCATCGGTGGACTCGCCGCCGGTGGCTGCCGCGGCACCCGTGCGGCGAGGCCGCAGCACCGCCAGCGACGGCACGGCCGGCACCTCCTTGGGCGCGTCCGAATCGTCGTCGAAGGCCGAGCCCTGGCCACCGCCGAGCAGCGCGGCGGCACCTCCACCGACCGGCCGCTGCCGGGGCGCGTCCGACCCGGCCAGGGCAGCCGGGGTACGCGGCTCCAGCCCACGACCCGACGAACCGCCGAGCGGACGGTCCAGGGAGGCGAGCAGCGCGTCACGGCCGGCCCGGATCGGATCACGGCCAGGGCGCGGGTGCTCGGACGCCGCTGGCAGACCGTGCCCGCCACGACTCGGCTCGCCGCGCGACGGGCCCGGCAGGGCGTGCCCGCCGCGCTCCGGTGCCGGCTCCTGGCCGAGGATCGGCGTGGGCCGCTCGGCGCACAGGTACTGCGCCATGTCGTCGTGCGGCGTGACCACCTGTCGCGCCTTGTCCATGTCCCAGATGGCCTGCGCGGTGGCCTTGCCCGACGGCCAGGTGGCGATGATCCGCCAGGTACCGTCGTCGCGCCGGTACGCGTCCCAGGAGATCTTCTCGGTGTCGATGCCGTGCTGGCTCAGCCGGCCGTTGACCACCTCGGCGAGCGGGGTGGGCTTCTCCGCGCCCTTGAGTCGGGTGCGCCGGGCGTGCTGGGCGAGCATCGCCCGCTCCTGCAACACCGGGCCGGCGTAGCGCAGCACGCGGTCGACCGGCACCCCGGCGATCCGGGCGACGTCCTCCGCGGACTCACCGGAGCGGATGCGGGCCTGGATGTCCCGGGGGGACAGTGAGGGAATTGGGTCGACGGTGCTCGGTGCCACCGCGAGCGGCGGGGCACCCGGCTCGGGGTGCATCACACCGGCGATGCGTTCGTCGATGGGCAGGGCCAGGAGGCGCCCAACCTCGTCGGCGAGCACCAGTGCCTGGCCGTCCTCGGAGAGGGCGACGAAGCGTACTGGGCGCATAACGTTGCCTCCGTCCCGCTCCGCTGGCCGCACACCACGAGTCGGCCACCCAGGCGTCTCGGACCACCGTACGCGCATCTGTCTCGGGGTGGGGGAAGCGACACCCCGCATGTCGTGACTGAGCTGCGGCGATGATCACGGTCGGTGTCCGTGGAGGCTCCAACGGACACCGACCGTGACGAACGTCAGAGTCGCTCGACCACGTAGTCGATGGACGCGGTGAGCGCCTCGACATCGGCCGGCTCGACGGCCGGGAACAGCGCCACCCGCAGCTGGTTGCGACCGAGCTTGCGGTAGGGCTCAGTGTCCACGATGCCGTTGGCGCGCAGCGCCTTGGCGATCGCCGTGGCATCCACCCCGTCGGCGAAGTCGATGGTGGCGACCACGTTGGAGCGCAGCGCCGGGTCGGTGACGAACGGGGTGGCCACGCTGGACCGCTCGGCCCAGCCGTAGACCGCTGCGGCGCTCTCGGCGGTGCGCTTCGCCGCCCAGGACAGGCCGCCCTGCGCGTTCATCCAGTCGGTCTGCTCGGCGGCCAGGAAGATCGTGGCCAGCGCCGGGGTGTTGTAGGTCTGCTCCAGCCGCGAGTTGTCGATAGCGGTGACCAGGTCGAGGAAGGCGGGGATGTAGCGCCCGGACGCCTTGATCTCGGCGGCCCGGTCCAGTGCGGCCGGGGACATCAGCGCCAGCCACAGACCACCGTCGGAGCCGAAGCACTTCTGCGGGGCGAAGTAGTAGACGTCGGTCTCGCCGACGTTGACCTCCAGGCCACCCGCGCCGGAGGTCGCGTCGACAAGCAGCAGCGCGCCCTCGTCGGCACCGGCCACCCGGCTGATCGGGACGGCCACACCGGTCGAGGTCTCGTTCTGCGGCGTCGCGTACGCGTCCACGCCGGACTCGGCGACCAGGGTCGGCGCGCTGCCCGCGTCGGACTTGCGGACGGTCGGCTCACCCAGGAACGGGGCGTCCTTGACCGACTTGGCGAACTTGGCGCCGAACTCGCCGAAGCTGGCGAACTGGGCCCGGTCGCGAATCAGGCCGAAGGTGGCGACCTCCCAGAACGCGGTGGTGCCGCCGTTGCCGATGACCACCTCGTAGCCCTCGGGCAGCGAGAAGAACTCGGCGATGCCGGAGCGCAGCCGGGCAACCTGGTCACGGACCGTCTTCTGCCGGTGCGAGGTGCCGAGGTAGGTGGTCGCGACCTCGGCGAGGGCGGACACCGCCTCCGGGCGGACCTTGGACGGGCCGCAGCCGAAGCGTCCATCGGCGGGCTTGATCTCATCGGGAATCCGGATGATCGGTGCGTCAGCCACGGTCTTGAAGATCCTTCCGCAAGGGCGAGGGCGGGCCCGGCGACACTGCCGGCCCTCATCCTCGCACCCGGACCGAACGACGATGGGCGGGGTCCCGGCGCTCGGTCTGAGTCCTTCGCCACAGTCGGCTCCGGTAACAGACGACAACGACCACTCTTCGACGCGCGGCGTGGACAAGGGGCCCTTCCTCGACGTCCGGCGTCGAGGAAGGGCCCCTTGTCGACCAGCTCAGACGCCGTGCGGGATGGCTGCCCAGCCCTCGACGTCGGACGGCTTGCGGGTCTCCGGGCCCATGTAGCGGGCGGACGGGCGGACCAGCCGCTGCAGGCGCTTCTGCTCCAGGATGTGCGCGCTCCAGCCGCCCATCCGCGCGCAGGTGAACATCGAGGTGAACATGTGCGCCGGCACCTCGGCGAAGTCCAGCACCACGGCCGACCAGAACTCGACGTTGGTGGCCAGCACCCGGTCCGGGCGGCGGGCCTGAAGCTCGGCGAGGGCGGCCTTCTCCAGCGCCTCGGCGATCTCGAAGCGCGGCGCGCCCAACTCCTTGGCCGTGCGCCGGAGCACTCGGGCGCGCGGGTCCTCGGCACGGTAGACGCGGTGGCCGAAGCCCATCAACCGCTCACCGCGGTCGAGGACGCCCTTGACGTAGCCCTCCGCGTCGCCGCTGCGCTCCACCGCCTCCAGCATGCTGAGCACCCGCGACGGGGCGCCGCCGTGCAACGGGCCGGAGAGGGCGCCGATGCCCGACGAGATGCAGGCAGCCGCGTCCGCCCCGGTGGAGGCGACGATGCGAGCGGTGAAGGTGGACGCGTTGAGGCCGTGCTCGGCGGCCGAGATGAAGTACGCGTCGACAGCCTTGACGTGCCGCGGGTCCGGCTCGCCGCGCCAGCGCTTCATGAACCGCTCGACGATGGTCTGCGCCTTGTCGATCTCCTTCTGCGGCACCGCCGGCAGGCCGAGGCCGCGGGCGGACTGGGCGACGAAGGAGAGCGCGGTCACCGAGACCCGGGCGAGATCCTCACGGGCCTGCTCGTCGGAGATGTCCAGCAGTTGGTTGAGACCCCAGTACGGGGCCAGCATGGCGACCGCGGACTGCACGTCGACGCGGATGTCACCGGAGTGCACCGGCACCGGGAACGGCTCCGCCGGCGGCAGGCCCGGCCCGAACCGGCCGTCAACGAGCAGCGCCCAGACGTTGCCGAACGACACCTGGCCGATCAGATCCTCGATGTCGACTCCGCGATAGCGCAGCGCACCGCCCTCACGGTCAGGTTCGGCGATCTCGGTCTCGAAGGCGACAACGCCCTCCAGCCCGGGTTTGAAATCGGCCATGTCGCTCTCCTGGATCTGGTCGGTGCGCCCGATCGCTCATCCGGCCCGGATCGGCCGAGCGCCTTAGGCGACCCTCAGGGATGTGTTCGCAACATACTGCCTGCTGAGTAAGGGATACGCGACCCGCTGCGACTGTGCTGCACGCGACATCCCCGGGCGCGCATTCTCCGTCCGGCTCGGTGAGACTGGGCAGGGCGGGCTGGTCAGCGCGGGAGGGTGCTGGCGGGGCCCCGGAGAAGGAGTGGGTACGTGACGGGCGACACACCCGCCCCGGCCGCGATGCGTAACGAGTACGCCGCGGACCTGGGCCTGACCGAGGCTGACCTGGCCGCCGACTGGCACACCCAGTTCGACAGCTGGTTCGCCGACGCGGTGGCCTTCGGGCTACCCGAACCGAACGCCATGGTGGTGGGCACCGCCGACTCGGCCGGCCGGCCGAGCGGGCGGACGGTGCTGCTGAAGGGGTACGACCCGGAGGGCTTCGTCTTCTTCACCAACCACCTGTCGCGCAAGGGCGTCGAGGCGACCGCCAACCCGTACGCCAGCCTGGTCTTTCCGTGGTTTTCCATGCAGCGTCAGGTGGTGGTCGCCGGACGGGTCACGCCGGTCGACCGCGCCACGAGCGAGGCGTACTTCGCCAGCCGGCCGCGCGGCTCCCAGTTGGGTGCCTGGGCCAGCCCACAGTCGCAGGTGGTGTCGGATCGGGCGGCGTTGGAGCAGCGGTACCAGGAGGCGGTCGAGCGGTTCGCCGACCAGGCCGAGATCCCGACCCCGTCACACTGGGGAGGGCTGCGGGTCCAACCCGAGTCGGTGGAGTTCTGGCAGGGCCGGGCCGGCCGGTTGCACGACCGGCTCCGCTTCCGTCGCCTCGACGAGGGTGGCTGGATCGTCGAGCGGTTGGCGCCGTGACGGGTGTGCGGGAGCCCCGGTCGCGCGCAGCGCGCCGCTGGGCGATCGACGTGCGTCCGCTGCGGGTTCCGGCGTACCGCCGGCTCTGGCTCGGCAACACGGTGGCGATGTTCGGCTTCCAGTTCACCGCCGTCGCGGTGCCGGTGGAGATGTACGCCCTGACCCGGGACTCGTTCTGGGTGGGCCTGCTGGGCGTGGCTGCCTTCGTACCGTTGCTGGTCTTCGGGCTCTGGGGCGGCGCGGTCGCCGACGCCCGTGACCGGCGTGCGGTGCTGCTCGGCGGCTCATTGTTGCTCTGGGCATCCACTCTCGGGTTGCTGCTCCAGGCGGTGCTGGACGTGGGCAGCCCGGTGCTGCTGCTGGCGTTGATGGCGTTGCAGTCGGTGGCCTTCGCGATCAGCTCGCCGGCCCGTAGCGCCATGCTGCCCCGGCTGGTGCCGGAGGACCTGGTGGCGTCCGCCACCACCCTGAACTACACGACCTTCACCGCCGCCTCGGTCGCCGGCCCGCTCGCCGCCGGTCTGATCCTCTCCGCTTCGCCGGACACCACTGTGGTCCTGCCGATCGCCTACGGGCTGGACGCGGTGCTGTTCACCGCGATGCTCTGGGCGGCGCTGCGGCTGCCCTCGCTCCCGCCCGAGCCCAGCGCCGACGGCCAGGCCCGGCGTGCCGGTCTGGCCAGCGTCGTCGACGGGTTCCGCTACCTGGCCACCACCCCGGTCCTGCTGCTGTCCTTCGGGGTGGACCTGATCGCGATGATCCTCGCCATGCCACGGGCCCTCTTTCCGGAGATCGCGCACGAGCGGTTCGGTGGCGGTGGCTCGGTCGGTCTGCTCTACAGCGCCATCGCGATCGGCTCGATGATCGGTGGGTTGACCTCCGGCTGGATCGGCCGGCTCCGCCGGCAGGGGCTCGGCCTGGTGCTGGCGGTGGTCGGCTGGGGCCTGGCGATCGCCGCGGCCGGGTTGGCCCACCAGCTCTGGCTGATGGTCGTGCTGCTCGCCGTGGCCGGCGCCGCCGACCTGATCAGCGCGGTGCTGCGTCAGTCGATGCTGCTGGTCTACGCACCGGACCGGATGCGCGGCCGACTCCAGGGCGTGAACACGGTGGTGGTGGCGGGTGGCCCACGCCTGGGTGATCTGCGCGCCGGCACCATGGCCGCCGGGTTCGGTGGCGGGGTGGCCTGGGTGGCCGGTGGGCTCGCCTCCGCGGTGCTCGTGGTGGTGCTCGCTGTCGCGTTCCCGGCGCTGCTGCGCTACCGGGCGGCGACGGCGTCGAGCGACAACCGGACCTGACCGGTTAGTGTCGCCGGCATGGAAAGCCCCGATCCGCGCCCGTTCTCCGGCGCCCAGTGGACCATCTCCGCCGCCGGCCACGAGGCCGTCATCGTGGAGGTCGGCGGTGGGCTCCGGACGTACCGGCACGACGGTGTCGACCTGCTCGACGGGTACCGGGCCGACGAGGTCTGCCCCGGCTGCACCGGGCAGGTGCTGGCACCGTGGCCGAACCGGATCCGCGATGGTCGCTACTCGTTCGACGGGCGGACGCACCAGCTTTCGCTGACCGAGCCGGAGCGGCACGTGGCCATCCACGGGCTGGTCAACTGGGTGCCGTGGCAGTTGCTGGAGCAGTCGGCGGACGCCGTGACGGTCGGATACGACCTGCCGCCGCAGCCCGGCTACCCGTGGCCGCTGCGGCTTCGCAGCCGGTGGAGCGTCGACGCGGACGGGCTGCGCGCCGAGCACGAGGTGACGAACATCGGCGGGGAGCTTGCCCCGTTCGGCTTCTCCGTGCACCCGTACCTGCAACTGCCGGGCGTCGCGGTGGACGACCTGGTGATGCGGCTGCCCACCCGCAGCCGCGTGCTGGTGGACGGTCGACTGCTGCCGGTGGGGGTCACCCCGGTGGCCGGCACCGAGTACGACTGGACCAGCCCTCGCCGGATCGGCGCTGCCGTGCTGGACTCCTGCTTCGGCGAGGTGGTCCGGGACGCCGACGGCGGTTCGTCGGTGAGCCTCGCCGCGCCGGACGGTTCGGCCGGGGTGAGCATCTGGGCGGACGCCGAGTTCGGCTGGTGGCAGGTGTTCACCGGGGACGCCCTCACCGGCGAGCGGCACCGCCGTTCGGTGGCAGTCGAGCCGATGACCTGCCCACCGGACGCGTTCCGGTCGGGCAAGGACCTGCTCACCCTCAAGTCCGGCGCGACCTGGCGAGGTGCCTGGGGCATCCGCCCCGGCGCCTGATGGAGTTCGCCGAGGTCGTCCGCCGACGGCGGATGGTGCGCAACTACGACCCGGACCGCCCGGTCCCGCCCGACGTGGTGGACCGGGTGCTCGACCACGCGGTCCGCGCGCCGTCGGCCGGCTTCGCCCAGGGCTGGGGTTTCCTGGTGTTGGAGGAGTTGGCCGATCGGGAGCGGTTCTGGGCGGCCACCACACCCGATGGTGGTGGGCGGGAGCGTTGGCTCGCGGGCATGCGCCGGGCACCCCTGATCGTGGTGCCGCACGCCAACGAGTCGGCCTACCTGCGGCGGTACGCGGAGCCGGACAAGGGCTGGACGGATCAGTCCACGGACCGGTGGCCGGTGCCGTACTGGCACGTGGACGCCGGCTTCGCGGCGTTGCTGATGCTGCTCACCGCCGTGGACGAGGGGCTGGGGGCGTGCTTCTTCGGCATTCCACAGCAGCGGCTCGCCGCCTACCGGGACGCGTTCGGCGTGCCGGCGGAGTACCAACCCATCGGTGCCGTCACAATCGGTTACCGTGCGGCCGACCATCGGTCACCATCGTTGCGCCGCGGACGTCGTCCAATGGACGAGGTGGTGCGGCGCGGTCGGTGGAACTGACACGGACGTCCCGTTAGTCCGGTTCAGGATCGGACGAGCGATAGCGAAACTGACATCAGGGAGCAGAACGTAGCGTGCGCTGGGCGGCTAGGCTGGCACGGTCATCGGTGCCGCGCCGCGCGGTGCCCGCCGCGGCCCGGCTCGGCGCCGTCGGTCGGCCCGGCCACGGGGAGGGGAGCGTGCCGTCGTGATCTTCAGAGCGGTCCGGGACGGGCGTCCCTATCCGGAGCACAATCTGACGCTCAAGCAGTGGGCGGAGATCCCGCCGAGGCCACTGCGCCTGGATCAGATGATCACCACCAAGCGCGAGCTGGCGCTGGACAAACTCCTCGCCGAGGATTCGACCTTCTACGGTGACCTTTTCCCGCACGTCGTGCAGTGGAACGGCGGGCTCTACCTGGAGGACGGGCTGCACCGGGCGCTGCGCGCAGCCCTCCAGCAGCGCAACCAGATCCACGCGCGGGTGCTGGTGCTCTCCGAGCCCATCGAGTGACGAGCCCTTCTTTCCCGCGCTGAGCCTTCGTTAGGGTGGCGTCCATGACCGCTGCGCTGGATCTGCTCGACCTGGACCCGTCGCTCAGCGAGGAGGAGCGGCAGATCCGCGACGTCGTCCGCCAACTCGTCGACGACCGGGTGCGACCCCACGTCGCCGACTGGTACGAGGACGGCCGGGTGCCCGCCCGGGACCTGGCCCGTGAGTTCGGCAAGCTCGGCCTGCTCGGCATGCACCTGACCGGCTACGGCTGCGCCGGCGCCTCCGCTGTGGCCTACGGTCTGGCCTGCCAGGAGTTGGAAGCCGGCGACTCCGGCCTCCGCTCCCTGGTCTCCGTGCAGGGATCGCTCGCCATGTACGCCATCTGGCGCTACGGCAGCGAGGAGCAGAAGCAACGGTGGCTGCCGTCGATGGCCACCGGTGAGGCGATCGGCTGCTTCGGCCTGACCGAGCCGGATCACGGCTCCGACCCCGCCTCGATGGCCACCCGGGCCCGCCGTGACGGCGACGACTGGGTGCTCACCGGCGGGAAGATGTGGATCACCAACGCCCCGATCGCGGACGTCGCGGTGATCTGGGCGCGCACCGACGAGGGCGTACGGGGTTTCGCCGTACCCATGGACACCCCCGGCGTCACGGCCCGCGAGATCCGCCGCAAGATGTCGCTGCGCGCGTCGGTGACCGGCGAGATCGTGCTCGACGACGTCCGGCTCCCGGCCGACGCCCAACTACCCGAGGCGGTCGGGCTCAAGGCGCCGCTGAGCTGCCTCACCGAGGCCCGCTACGGCATCGTCTGGGGCGCGGTGGGCGCGGCCCGCGACTGCCTCGAAACCACACTGGCGTACGCGACCACCCGCACCCAGTTCGGTCGCCCCCTGGCCGGCTTCCAACTCACCCAGGCGAAGCTCGCCGACATGGCCGTCGAGTTGGTGAAGGGGCAACTGCTCGCGCTGCACCTGGGCCGGCTCGCCGACGCCCGGCGACTGCGGCCCGAGCAGGTCAGCGTGGGCAAGCTGAACAACGTGCGGGAGGCGCTGGCCATCGCCCGGCAGTGCCGCACCATCCTCGGCGCCAACGGTGTCTCCGGCGAGTACCCGGTGATGCGGCACGCCAACAACCTGGAGAGCGTGCTGACCTACGAGGGCACCTCCGAGATCCACCAACTGGTCATCGGGCAGCGGCTGACCGGGCTCTCCGCGTTCGCCTGACCTGCTCGTTTGTCACTTCCTGGCGCTCGCCGCGCGACTGTCGTATCGGGGCCGTACCGTCATTGACAGACGACGTGTCTGACGAGGACGGTGAGCGTGATGGCCCGCGACGCTGGCAGCAACGAGCCCACGAGAGAGTTCCCCGGTTACCCGACCGGTGACGATCTCAAGGCGCGGTCGACCGCGACACCCGGGTGGACCACGGATACGCCGGGTGACCCCGGCGAGCCGGCCGGTCCCGGTGGGCCTGGAGGTCCCGGTGGCCCGACGAGCGGTGGCGATGGCCCCGGCGGTGGCGGTGGCGGTGGGGCGGCCCGCGGTCTGCTCCTGCTGCTCGGCGCCGCCGCGCTGGCCGTGGTCGTGCTGCTCGGCATCCAGGCGACCGGCATTCTGCCGGAGTTCCGCAACCCGTTCGCCAAGGAGCAGACCGACCGCAGTCAGCCACCGCTGCTGAAGTCGATCCAGGACCTCAGCCGCTACGTGGCCGCGGAGGGCAACTTCCAGGTCGTGGTCGACACGCAGAACGACAGGCGCAACGTTCCGGACTTCCTGCTCAACGAGCGCACCCTGTTCGTCGGGGCCGGCAGTGTCGAGGCGTACGTCGACTTCACGAAGATCGGTGAGGGCGCCGTCGTCCAGTCCGCCGACGGCAAGTCCGTCGAGATCAAACTGCCCGCGCCGCAACTCGGTGAGACCAACCTCGACATGGAGAAGAGCTACGTCTTCGCCGAGCAGCGCGGTCTGCTCAACCGACTCGGTGACCTGGTCGGCAACGACCCCAACCGGCAGCAGCAGGTCTACAAGCTCGCCGAGGACCGGATCACCGCCGCCGCCCGGGACAGCGGGCTCTCGGCCCGAGCCGAGGAGAACACCCGCAAGATGCTGGAGGGGCTGCTCCGCTCCCTCGGCTACCAGCAGATCACTGTCACCTACATCGCCCCCTGACCTGCCCTCCGTACGCCGAAGCGCCCGCCCCGACCTCCGTCGGAGCGGGCGCTTCTGCGTGGTGTCCCCCTGGCTCACGGCCCGGGAGGGCTGGCGGCCGATCCCGTGGGGGTGCCGGGCGGATCAGTGTCCGGTGGACGCGAGGTAGCGGTCCTCGTTCGGCATCAGCACCCACAGGATCAGGTAGACGATCACCTGCGTGCCGGGCAGCAGCAGCGACAGCAGGAACAGCAGCCGGACCATTCCGGCCGACATACCGAACCGCCGCCCGAGACCAGCGCAGACACCAGCGATCATGCGCCCCTCGCGGGGCCGAACCAGTTTGCGACTCATCGTCGTACTCCCACTCTGCGGCGGTGCGCCGCGTCTGCAATCCACGGTAGAAAGGGATGGCCACCTCGCCCTCGGTCCCGAGGAGGAGCGGCGACCCGTGGACCCGTAGGTGCTTTACCCGGGCAACCCCTCGCTGACGCCTCCCCGAGCCGCCCGCCGCGGCCAGGCGCGGCGGGGCGGGAGACGGTGGTCGGGTGTTCACGTCCCGGACCGGGTGGCGGGTGAGCTGGGCAGGTAGGCTGGCTGATCGGCCTTCCACACCCCGGGAGGCCGGCACCCATACCCCGGACGGTCACGAGCGGGGCCGCCAGACCGGCGGTCACGACCCGGCCGGGTCCCGTACGCCGGGACGACGGCGAGGAAGCGCAGCCATGATCAGTGTTTTCGACCTCTTCAGCGTCGGTATCGGGCCGTCCAGCTCACACACCGTGGGGCCGATGCGGGCCGCGCGGACGTTCGTCGGAGGGCTGAAGGCCGACGGACTGCTCAGCGACACGGCGCGGGTGCAGGCCGAGCTGTTCGGCTCGCTGGGTGCCACCGGGCACGGCCACGGCAGCGGTCCTGCGGTGCTGCTCGGGTTGGCCGGCGAGTCGCCGGAGACCGTCGACACGGACACCGTCGGTCCTCGGGTGGAGCGGATCCGGGCCGAGCGGCGGATCAACATCCTCGACGCGCACGAGATCGACTTCGACCCGGATCGGGATCTGACGCTGCACCGCCGCCGGTCGTTGCCGTACCACCCGAACGGCATGACCTTCGCGGCGTACGACCGGGCCGGCGCCGAGCTGCGCAGCCGCACCTACTACTCGGTGGGTGGCGGGTTCGTGGTGGACGAGGCGGCTGCCGGGGCGGACCGGATCAAGCCGGACAGCACCGTGGTGCGGTACCCCTTCCTGACCGGGGCGCAACTCCTCGACGTCACCACCCGCACCGGGCTGTCGATCAGCGAGGTGATGCTCGCCAACGAGCGTTCCTGGCGTAGCGAGGCGGACATCCGGGCCGGTCTGCTGGAGATCTGGCGGGTGATGCAGGAGTGCGTGCGCAGCGGCTGCGAGCGCGACGGCGTACTCCCTGGGGGGTTGAAGGTCCGGCGGCGCGCGGCGGAGCTGCGGCGTGGCCTGGAGGCGGAGGCCGGGTCGGCCGACCCGCTGCACGTGATGGACTGGGTGACCCTGTTCGCGCTGGCGGTCAACGAGGAGAACGCCGCTGGTGGCCGGGTGGTCACCGCGCCGACCAACGGCGCGGCCGGGATCATTCCGGCGGTGCTGCACTACTACACCCGGTTCGTGCCGAACGCCGATGACGAGGGTGTGGTGCGGTTCCTGCTGACGGCGGGCGCGATCGGTGTGCTGTTCAAGGAGAACGCCTCGATCTCGGGCGCCGAGGTGGGCTGTCAGGGTGAGGTCGGTTCGGCGTGCTCGATGGCGGCGGCGGGGCTGGCCGAGGCGCTCGGTGGCACCCCGGAGCAGGTGGAGAACGCGGCCGAGATCGGGATGGAGCACAACCTCGGGTTGACCTGTGACCCGGTGGGTGGCCTGGTGCAGATCCCCTGCATCGAGCGGAACGCGGTGGCTAGCATCAAGGCGATCACGGCCGCCCGGTTGGCGTTGCGCGGCGACGGGGTGCACAAGGTGTCGCTGGACAAGGTCATCAAGACCCCACTGGCGTACCTGCCGGTGGGGGTGGAGCTGGCCGAGGCCCGGGACTACGCCGCCGCGAAGCCGGCCGAGTTCACCGACCGGGCCCGCGCGT
>NZ_JBEYSL010000003.1:0-45442 GCF_040642735.1 Micromonospora sp. NPDC047753
CTCCTCAGGGGAAACTTGTCAGTGACAAGATTGCGCGTCAGATGCTCATCTTGTCAATGGCAAGATAGGCTTGGCGCATGAGCGGAACCCGCGCCTACCACCACGGCGATCTGCGCCGCGCCCTGCTCGCCGCGGCGCTGGAGGTCGTCGGGGAGGTCGGACCCGCCGCGCTGAGCCTGCGCGACCTGGCTCGCCGGGCCGGTGTCTCGCACGCCGCGCCCGCACACCACTTCGGCGACAAGGCGGGCCTGCTCACCGCGCTCGCCGCCCAGGGCTTCGACCTGCTCGCCGAGACGTTGACCGCGGCGGATGACGACCTGCTGGAGGCCGGCGTCGCGTACGTCGACTTCGCGGTCACGCACCGGGCGTACTTCGAGGTGATGTTCCGCCCGGAGCTCTACCGGGCCGACGACGCCGAGCTGATCGCGGCGCGGAGCCGGGCCGGCGCCGCGCTCCGCTCCGGAGTGGCCGCGCTGTCGAACGGTGGCGCGCCTTCCGACACCGACCGGGACTCGCTCGCGGCCTGGTCGATCGCGCACGGCTTCGCCACCCTCTGGCTGGCCGGCGCTCTGCCCGACCGTGTGGGCGACAACCCCCGCGAGGCAGCCCGCGCCGTGCTGCGCCGCCCCTCAACCTGACGCCGAGGCCCACCCGGCCAACCCCGCCCACACCCTCCCTTGCCGTTGATCATGAAGTTATTGCCACGACACGCCGATGTGGAGGGCAATAACTTCATGATCAACAAGGGTGGACAGTGGGGTGGGCTACCAGCTGGTGGGGAGGGGCATTCCTTCGGTGAAGCCGGCGGCGCTCTGCACGCCGACGATCGCCCGCTCGTGGAACTGGGTCAGGTTCCGTGCGCCGGCGTAGGTGAAGGCGCTGCGTACCCCCGCGATGATCTCGTCGATCAGGTCCTCGACACCGGGGCGGGTCGGGTCCAGGTGCATCCGGGCCGAGGAGATGCCCTCCTCGAACACCGCCTTGCGGGCCCGGTCGTACGGGCTGTCGTCGGCAGTCCGGGCGCTGACCGCCCGAGCCGAGGCCATTCCGAAGCTCTCCTTGTACCGCCGGCCGTCCGCGTCGGTGTAAAGGTCACCGGGGGACTCGTAGGTGCCGGCGAACCAGGAACCGATCATCACGTTCGACGCGCCGGCGGCGAGCGCGAGCGCCACGTCCCGGGGGTGCCGCACCCCGCCGTCGGCCCACACGTGCCGGCCCAGTTGGCGGGCCGCGGCAGCGCAGTCGAGCACGGCGGAGAACTGCGGTCGACCCACGCCGGTCATCATCCGGGTGGTGCACATCGCCCCCGGGCCGACGCCGACCTTGATGATGTCCGCCCCCGCCTCCACCAGGTCGCGTACGCCCTCGGCGGTGACCACGTTGCCCGCCGCCACCGGCACCCCCGGGTCCAGCTTCCGGACCGCCTGAAGTGCGGAGATCATCCGTGCCTGATGGCCGTGCGCGGTGTCCACTACCAACGTGTCCACCCCCGCCTCCAGCAGCGCCGCCGCCTTGCCGGTCACGTCCCCGTTGATCCCGACGGCCGCCGCGATCCGCAGCCGGCCCCGGTCGTCCACCGCCGGTGTGTAGAGGGTGGCGCGCAACGCGCCCTGTCGGGTCAGCACCCCGACCAGCCGACCCTCGGCGTCCACCACCGGGGCGAGTCGGCGACGGCCCGCCGAGAGCAGATCGAAACCGGTACGAGGATCCGCGTCCGCCGGAACGGTGTGCAGCTCGGTGGACATCACGTGACGCAGTTGCGCGAAGCGGTCCACGCCAGTGGTGTCCGCCTCGGTGACCACACCCATCGGCCGGCCGTCGTCGTCGACGACGATCACCGCACCGTGCGAGCGCTTGGGCAGCAGGTGGATGGCATCGCCCACGGTCTCGGTCGGGCCCAGCGTGATGGGGGTGTCGTAGACCAGGTGGCGCTGCTTGACCCAGGCGACGACGTTGGCCACCACCTCGATCGGAATGTCCTGCGGGATCACAGTGATGGCACCCCGGCGGGCGACAGTCTCGGCCATCCGCCGTCCGGCGACCGCGGTCATGTTCGACACCACCAACGGAATGGTGGTGCCGGTGCCGTCGCCGGTGGAGAGGTCGACGTCGAGTCGGGAGCCCAGATCGGAGCGGGCCGGCGCCATGAAGACGTCGGTATAGGTCAGGTCGTGCGCGGGAGCCGCGCCGTGAAGGAACCGCACCCGGCAATCATTCCCGCTCGCGGTCGGTTCCACCGCCGGTGGTCGCGGAAAACACTCGCATCGTCGACGGTCCTGGTCCCGGTGGCGAGTCGGTGCTCGCCGGAGGAGCCGGGCGGCCGGTGGGGTGCCACGGCGAGTCCGGGTACGAACGGGTCAGCCCAGCAGGAGTGCCACGGCGAGCCCGGCCATCACGACGGCGATGACCGCGTCCAGCACCCGCCAGGCGGCGGCGCGGGCGAGCAGCGGCGCGAGGCGCTGCGCGCCGACGCCGAGCGCGGTGAACCAGGCCACACTGGCCAGAACGGCGCCGGCGCCGAAGACCCACCGGTGCGGGTGTTGCTGGGCCACGCTGCCGAGGAGCAGCACGGTGTCCAGGTAGACGTGCGGGTTCAGGTAGGTGAAGGCGGCGCAGGCGAGCAGGGTCGCCCCCAACGTGGCCGGCGGCCGCTCGGTGGGCAGCAGGGCGCCGGGACGCAGGGCGCGGCGGGCGGCGAGCCCCGCGTAGCAGAGCAGGAAGGCGGCTCCGCCCCAGCGGATCGCCGTCAGCAGGCCCGGTCGGCCGGTCACCAGCGAACCGACCCCGGCCACCCCCGCCATGATCAGCAGCGCGTCCGAAGCGGCGCAGGTCAGCACCACGGGTACGACGTGCTCGCGTCGCAGGCCCTGACGCAGGACGAAGGCGTTCTGGGCGCCGATGGCGACGATGAGCGCGATGGAGACCGAGAAGCCGGCGACGGCGGAGGTGAGCACGGAGTCGACGCTAGGACCGTCGACGGTCACCAGTCCAACTAAAGATTCTCACGCAACTTAAGCTCAGCTGATGGAAGGTCTCGACTCGGCGCAGCTTCGGACACTCGCGGCCGTGGTGGCGGAGGGCAGCTTCGACGCGGCGGCCCGGCTGCTGCACATCACGCCGTCGGCGGTGAGCCAACGGATCAAGACGCTGGAGGAGACCGTCGGCCAGGTGCTGGTCCGCCGTGCCCGTCCATGCGTGGCGACCGACGCCGGTCGCCCGCTGCTGCGCCTGGCCGGCCAGCTCGCGCTGCTCGAACGGGAGGCCCTCGCAGATGCCCGCGGCCCACTGGCCGGCGGTGGTCGGATCCGGGTCGCCGTGGTGGTCAACGCGGACTCGCTGGCCACCTGGTTCCCCGCCGCGCTGGCCCGGTTGCCGCAGCGGGCCGGGCTCTCGTTCGACCTGCGGCAGGACGATCAGGACCACACCGCCGAGCTGCTGCGCGACGGTTCGGTGACGGCGGCGGTCACCGCCCAGCGGGAGGCCGTGCAGGGCTGCCGGGTGCTGCGACTCGGGGCCGTGCGCTACCGCGCGTTGGCCACAGCGGAATTCGCGGCGTCCCACTTCCCCGGAGGATTCGCCGCCGCCGCGCTGGCGAGCACCCCGTTGTTGGTCTTCGACCGGAAGGACCGGGTGCAACATCGGTTCATCCGGGCGGTGGTCGGTCGACCGCTCGACCCGCCGGTGAACTACGTACCGTCGGTGCCGGCGTTCAGCGAGGCGATCCGGCTCGGGTTGGGCTGGGGTCTGGTGCCGGAACAGATCGCCCAGGCCGACCTGACCGCAGGTCGCTGTGTCGACCTCGCGCCGGGCCGACACCTCGACGTTCCGCTGTACTGGCAGCACTGGCGGCTGGAGTCGGACGTGCTCAACGCCCTGACCGTCGCCGTCCGCGAGGTCGCCGCCGAGACCCTGCGCTGATCGTCCGCCGGACGGCTCAGGCGATGGTGCAGATGGGAGCACCGGCGGTGATCACGGCGCCGACCTCGGCGCTGAGGCCGCTGACCGTACCCGCCTTGTGCGCGTGCAGCGGCTGCTCCATCTTCATCGCCTCGAGCACCACGACCAGATCACCCTCGGCCACCGTGTCGCCGTCCGCCACCGCGATCTTGACGATGGTGCCCTGCATCGGCGAGGTGAGCGAGTCGCCGCCGACCGGGGCGCCGGCCTTGGCGCCGCCACCGCGCCGGGTCGGCTTGCGAGCGGCGGGTGCCGCGGTGGTCGTACTCCCGCCGAAGCCGGCGGGGAGGCTGACCTCGATGCGCTTGCCGCCCACCTCGACCACGACGGTGTCGCGCTCGGCCGGCGCCTCGGCGGTGCCGGCGGCGGCGCTGAACGGCGGCACCGTGTTGTGGAACTCGGTCTCGATCCACCGGGTGTGCACTGTGAAGGGCTCGGCGGTGAACGCCTCGTCCCGCACGACGAGCCGGTGGAACGGCAGCGCGGTGGCCATCCCGTCGAGGACCATCTCGTCCAGCGCGCGGCGGGCGCGCTCCAGCGCCTCGGTCCGCGTCTCACCGACGATGATCACCTTGGCGAGCAGTGAGTCGAAGTTGCCGCCGATCACGTCGCCGGCCGAGATGCCGGTGTCGACCCGCACACCGGGCCCGCTGGGCAGGCGCAGCGCGGTGACAGTGCCGGGGGCGGGCAGGAAGTTGCGGCCCGGATCCTCGCCGTTGATCCGGAACTCGATCGCGTGCCCGCGCGGCGTCGGGTCCTCCGTGATCCGCAGCTTCTCGCCGTCGGCGATCCGGAACTGTTCGCGGACCAGGTCGATGCCGGCGGTCTCCTCGGTGACCGGGTGCTCGACCTGGAGCCGGGTGTTGACCTCCAGGAAGGAGATGGTGCCGTCGACGCCGACCAGGTATTCCACGGTGCCGGCGCCGTGGTAGCCGGCCTCGCGGCAGATCGCCTTGGCGCTCTCGTGGATCTGCGCGCGCTGGGCGTCGGTGAGGAACGGCGCGGGCGCCTCCTCGACGAGCTTCTGGTGACGCCGCTGCAACGAGCAGTCCCGGGTGCCCACCACGATCACGTTGCCGTGCTGGTCGGCGAGGACCTGCGCCTCGACGTGCCGGGGCTGGTCGAGGTACCGCTCGACGAAGCACTCGCCCCGGCCGAACGCCGCGACCGCCTCCCGGGTGGCCGACTCGAACAGTTGCGGGATCTCCTCCATCGTGCGGGCGACCTTGAGGCCGCGCCCGCCACCACCGAAGGCGGCCTTGATGGCGACCGGCAGGCCATGGTCGACGGCGAAGGCCATCACCTCGTCCGGGCTGGCCACCGGGTCCGGGGTGCCGGGGACCAGCGGTGCGCCGGCCCGCTGGGCGATGTGCCGGGCGGTGACCTTGTCGCCCAGGTCACGGATCGCCTGCGGGGTGGGGCCGATCCAGGTCAGCCCGGCGTCCATGACGGCCTGGGCGAAGTCGGCGTTCTCACTGAGGAAGCCATAACCCGGGTGTACGGCGTCGGCGCCGGCCCGAGCGGCGACGTCGAGCAGCTTGTCGATGCGCAGGTAGGTCTCGGTCGCGCTGTCCCCGCCCAGCGCGTACGCCTCGTCCGCGAGGGTGGCGTGCAGGGCGTCGCGGTCGGAGTCCGCGTACACGGCAACGCTGCCCAGGCCGGCGTCGCGGCACGCGCGGATCACCCGGACGGCGATCTCGCCGCGGTTGGCGATGAGTACCTTGCGCACCTTCGTGGCTCCTCCCGGGCAGGTTACTGACGGGGAGTGTATCGGCCGCCCACTGCGGCCCTAACGATCGCTCAGTGTGGGATGGCGCACTGCACCCGCCACGGGTTAGTCAAACTTGGCTATTACGCTTATCGGGTGTCTTCGACTCGGATGATGATTCTCGGTCTGGTGCGGTGGATGCAGCCCGTGCACGGCTACGACGTGCGCCGTGAGCTGCTGAGCTGGAGCGCCGACAAGTGGGCGAACGTGCAACCCGGATCGATCTATCACGCCCTGCGCAAGCTCACCGAGGAAGGGCTGCTCCGCGCCGTCGCGACCGAGCAGGTGGGCGCCCGTCCCGCGCGGACCACGTACGAGGTGACGGTCAAGGGGGAGGACGAGTTCGAGACGCTGCTGCGTAACTCCTGGTGGACCATCAGCGAGCCCGTCGACCCGTTCGTGGCCGCCTTCTCCTTCCTGCCGGCCATGCCGCGCGCCGAGGCGGCCGCCGCCCTGCGTAACCGGGCCAACCTGCTGCGCGCCGGCGTCGAGTCCATGCGCGCCTCGCTGGAGTCGGACTGGGTGCGCAACCGCAAGCCGGTGCACGTGGCCTGGATGTTCGAGCTGTGGTCGGCGCGCGCGGAGGCGGAGATGACCTGGTGCGAGCGGATCGCCGAGCGGATCGATTCCGGAGTGTCGTACCTGCCTGCTGAGCTGGACGAAGCGCAGGGTTGGACGGGGTGGAGGGACGGCCTGGAGTCGCCCGGCTCCGACGCGAAATAATCAACGTTGACTAGAAAAGTTATATCGCGTTAGCCTACTGACGGCACAGCGGGGGATTGCGCCGTCCGGCGTCGACCCAACTCGACGGCCGGCCCGACCGGCCCGAACGACCAGGAGCAGAGATGATCGAGACCAGGGGGCTGCGGAAGTCGTTCCGCTCCCGCGCGGGTCGAGAGACGAAGACGGTGGACGCCGTGCGGGGCGTCGACCTTGACGTTGCCAAGGGTGAGATCTTCGGCTTCCTCGGCCCGAACGGCGCCGGCAAGACCACCACGCTGCGGATGCTCGCCACGCTGATCGAGCCGGACGGCGGCGAGGCCACCATCGCGGGCGCCGACCTGCGCAAGGACCCGGCCGAGGTGCGCCGCCGCATCGGGTACGTCCCGCAGGGCGGCAGCACCTGGGACGAGTCCACCGCCCGCGAAGAGCTGGTGCTGCACGCCCGGATGTACGGCATCAGCAAGGCCGACGCGCAGCGGCGCGCCGCCCGCGCCCTGGACGCCTTCCAGCTCACCGAGTACGCCGACCGCAAGTGCAAGACCTACTCCGGCGGCCAGCGTCGCCGGGTGGAGATCGCCCTCGGCATCATCCACGAGCCGAAGATCGTCTTCCTGGACGAGCCGACCACCGGCCTCGACCCGCAGAGCCGCGCACACATGTGGGACGAGATCCGCCGGCTCCGCGCCGACGGCATGACCGTCTTCATCACCACTCACTACCTGGACGAGGCCGACGCGCTCTGCGACCGGATCGCGATCATGGACAACGGCGAGGTGGTGGCCGAGGGCACCCCCGCCGAGCTCAAGCGGGAGATCTCCGGCGACGTGGTGCTGGTCGGTCTCGACCTGGCCGCCACCCCGCAGGCCGCCCAGACGCTCGACGGCGAGCCGTACGTCAACAAGCTGGAGACGGTCGACGAGGGCGGCCTGCGCCTCTACGTCGACGAGGGCGCCACCGCCATCCCGCAGGTGCTGCGCCGACTCGACCACGCCGGGCTGGAGCTGCGCTCGATCGAGCTGCACCGACCCAGCCTGGACGACGTCTTCCTCACCAAGACCGGCCGCTCGCTGCGCGAGTCCTGACCACCGGAGACGACTCTCATGAAATTCGCCCGTGACACGTGGCTGATCTTCCAGCGCCAGATCCAACTCCTGCTCCGCAACCCGGTCTGGGTCTTCGTCGGTGTGTTCCAGCCGGTCATGTACCTGCTGCTCTTCGCCCCGCTGCTCAAGCCCGCACTGAACGCGCCCACCCAGGCGGCCGCCTACAAGATCTTCGTGCCGGGTCTGCTGGTGCTCCTGGCCATCTTCGGCGGACTGTTCCAGGGCTTCGGCCTGATCGCCGAGCTGCGAGCCGGTGTCATCGAACGCTCCCGGGTCACCCCGATCAGCCGGCTCGCCCTGCTGCTCGGCCGCTCGCTGCGCGACGTGGTCTCGCTCCTGGTGCAGGCCGTCATCATCACGCTCCTGGCGCTCATCTTCGACCTTCGGGTGTTCCTCGGGGACCTGCTGCTGGCGTACCTGATGCTCGCCCTGATCGCCCTCATGACCTCGGCCGTCTCCTACGGCGTCGCCCTCAAGGTCAAGAGTGAGGACGCGCTGGCCCCGCTGATGAACACCGTGGCACAGCCGGTGCTGCTGCTCTCCGGCATCCTGCTGCCGCTGACCTTCGCGCCCGGCTGGTTGCAGGGCATCGCCAACTGGAACCCGTTCTCCTGGGCGGTCGACGGCACCCGGGCGCTGTTCGCCGGTGACCTGGGCAGCGACAAGGTCTGGCAGGGCCTCAGCATCACCGCTGTCCTCGCCGCGCTGGGCGTCTACTGGGCTGCCCGCCAGTTCGCCCGCAGCGTCCGCTGACGCCGGGTTTCTGACAGGGGTGTCCCTCTGGTGGGGACACCCCTGTCGCTGCGGGCAGCGTCGGTCAGCGGACCCGGGCGAGGGTCAGGCCGTCCGCGATCGCCAGCATCACCGGGTCCACCCGTACGTCCGCGAGGACCTCGTCGTTGAACGCGGCGATGGCCCGGTCGCCGGCGTCCTGCGGGGCGATGACCCGCCCGCCACGCAGGACGTTGTCGACGGCGATCACCCCACCCGGCCGCATCCGGGGCACCAACTCGGCCCAGTAGATCGGGTAGCCGGTCTTGTCCGCATCGATGAACGCGAAGTCCAGGTGCCGCTCGTGCGGCAACTCCCGCAGCCCGTCCGCGGCCGGGCCGATGCGCAGGTCGATCAGATCCTGCACGCCGGCCCGCGCCCAGTAGCGCCGGGCGATGCCGGTGAACTCCTCGGAGATGTCGAAGCAGGTCAGTTGCCCACCCTCGGGCAACCCGCGGGCGATCGCCAGAGACGAGAGCCCGGTGAACGTGCCGACCTCGACGGCCTGGCGCACGCCGAGCAGCCGGGTGAGAAACGTCAGGAACGCGGCCTGCTCCGGAGCCACCTGCATGGTGGCGTGCTCGGGCAGCACCGACCGGGTCTCCTCGGCCAGGTCACGGATGATCTCGTCCGGCGGGGAGCCGTGTGCGACCAGATAGGCGTGCAGCTCGTTGGTGAGCGGGATCGACTTGATGGTCATGACCGGACGTTACCGATCGGCTCGACCATTTGGCCGCCCGGCGCGACAGTCGTCCACAGGTCGGTGATCCGCAGATCCAGCTCGGCGAGGAGCCGGCGCAGCAGCGGCATCGACAGCCCGACCACCGTCCCCGGGTCACCCTCGATCCGTTCCACGAACGGCCCACCCAGCCCGTCGATCGTGAACGCGCCAGCCACCGCCAGCGGCTCACCGGTGGCCACGTAGGCGGCGATCTCGTCGTCACTGATGTCAGCGAAGTGGACCGTCGTCGACGCGACCGCCTCCGCGCGCCGGCCCGCAGTAACGTCGACCAGGCAGTGCCCGCTGTGGAGAACGCCGCTGCGTCCCCGCATCCGCAGCCACCGCCGGGTAGCGTCCGCGGCATCCGCCGGCTTGCCGAGGATCTCCCCGTCGAAGGCGAGCACCGAGTCGCAGCCGATCACCAACGTCCGCTGATCGGCGGCCGCATTAAGCCGGGTCAACACCGCCTGTGCCTTCAGGCGAGCCAACTCCAGGCACAACTCCTCGGCCCGCTCGGTCACCACCAGGGACTCGTCCACCCCACTGACCAGCACCTCCGGCTCGACACCGGCAGCCTGGAGCAACTTACGACGGGCAGGGCTCGCCGATGCGAGCACGAGGCGGAGCGGCAAAGTCTCAGACACCACCCCGACGTTACCGCCCAGCCACCCACCAGGACCGACACCCCGCCGCCGGGTGGCCCGCCCCCATGATCCACTCGACTTACAGGAAAACGCGCTATCCCATCGCCCCGGACACCGCGTTTTCCTGCAAGCCGAGTGGATCACCGCTTCGCCGATCGTTCAGCGACTGATTCTGGGTGGCGGATCATCGCCACGTCGACGCCGCCGCGCTATCACGGCCCACCCGACCCCGGCAGCCACGAGCACCCCGAGAGTGGCCAGCCCACGCGCGGTCGCGCTATCGCTCTCATCACCCGGCTGAGCGCCAGCCGTCGTGGTCGGGCCAGCACCGGCCGGAGCGCTCACCGATTCAAACCCAAGCGGCGGTACGTCTGCCGTCAGCGCCGCCACAAGATCAATCACTCCATAGCCGTACTCGTCGTCACGCCCAGGAGGGCCCTTGTCGACGGCGGTAGCCGTGAGCCGGTGCGCCACCTCTCGGGCCGGCAGGTAGGGGTACTTGGACCTGATCAACGCAGCCGCGCCCGCAACGATCGCCGTCGCGTCAGAGGTGCCGGTGCCTTTGCGGTACTTGCCGTCGATACTCGTGCTGTAAATGTCAACGGCGGGCGCAACCACGTCAATCTCCGGCCCAGACACTGAAAAGCTGGCGCGAATCCCGTTTTGATCTATGCCGCCTACAGCTACCACGCCCGGATAGGCCGCCGGAAAGCTAACATATTTGTCCCGAGGGCCATTGCCTGCTCCTGCAATCACGACAACATTCGCTTGCGCTGCCATTTCGATGGCGCGTCTTAGTCGATTATTTGGTCCCGCTACGGAGGAGACGCTAATAACCGAAGCGCCCTTGGCCACAGCAAAGTCGATCCCGGCCGCAAGGTTGTCGCTGTCACCATCTTGATCTGTTCGGCTGGTGCGGATTGGTAGAATTTTTGCCTCTGGGGCGATGCCAAGGGCACCGAGATTTACGGACTGTCCGTGAGCGGCGATTAGCCCGGCCATTCCGGTGCCGTGGCTGCTTTCGTCCTGCCAGCCGTCGCCGCCGGGAAAGACGATGTCGGTACCGGTTAGGAGGTTATCGCGAAGGTCAGGGTGCGGTGTGACGCCGGTGTCTGGCACGGCCACAATTACGCCCTCGCCTTTGCTTAACCTTTGAGCTTCGTGGGTCTTTAGATAGTCCAGGTGCCACTGATCCTTGCGTATCCGCTCGGCACCATTCGGTTGAGGATCGTTCTGAGCTGACGCCGGGGCTGGAAGTAACGTGAATGTGAGGCTGAGACTGGCTAGCAGCACTCCAGAGGCATGCAGGGTCAACGGTCTAGACCGATAGTCGGGCCAGGGTCGATGGGGCCCTCATCGTTCGGTGGTCGAACGATTGGCGCGACGCCTTCGTCTGTCGTCCAGGGGTTGTCAGGATCCCGGCGGCGCCTTTCCGCGTCTGGATCTATCCGGAAACCGGGCCTTGAGGGTGCTGCTCGAGTGGGGTTTTGGCCGGCGCTGGGACCGATGCTGGAGCCGAAGCCGAAGGGAGGGGTTCCCTGAAGCGCGTTCGAGCCTCGGCCGCCTCCAGGGCGCGAGCCCGCGCCGCCAGTGGGCCCTGTCCCAGCGCTGCCGCCGCCTATTAAACCGCCCACCGGGTTAATGCGGCGGGGTGCGCCGGTACCGGATGCAGGAGGGCCAAATCCCATCGCAGGCACCCCGCCGATTAGGCCGCCAGGAGGCATCGGGCGCGGTTGCGCCGCAGGTTTGCCCGCGGAGCCTGTGGCGCTGGCTGGAGGGTTCACTGAGTGAGGCTGCCAACGCGATGCCCCAGAAGCATCACCACGCGCGGATCCTGCAGGCGGTAGGGGTGTCACCCCGACTCCAGGCGTTGAACCGGACACTGCTGGCGGTGTAGCTCCGATTGGCGGGACAGGAGTTGTGGAGCCAGGAGTGATTACGTTACCTGTTCCGCCAAGAACTGGGCCGACGCCGGGGCTTGTTATCGGCCAGCCTTGACCTGCAGAAGTCCGAGGGCGAGTAGTAGGAGCCTTCGGGAGAGGTACCGCTATTACTGGAGGAATTACAGGAGCAGCAGCAGTTCCGCCGTAAACATTGACCTCGCTCTGATCGATCCCGGGATTTGCCTTGGGCGCCACGGGGGGTTTTTGGAGGGTTGCTTGGGCTTGTTGGAGTTCGCCGCTCAGGTTGAACATCATGGAACGGGCCTGCACGTTCAGCCGTTCCAGTTCTCCGTCAGCAACAGGTGGTGTGGTGGCCCGGTTGCCCATCACCGCTTTCGGGTCGGCGACCATCGACTCGTACGCCTGCTTCTGCTGGAACTTGGTCGCGTACTCCTCGTAGATCTTGTGGAGTGCGGCGCGGGTGGTGCCGATGGCCTGTGTTGCGGCGGAGAGCGCTGTGTAGTTCGCGGCGGCGGCGTCGTGGGTTCGCTGCACCTTGTCGACGAGGTCGTCGAGTTCGGCGAGGTACGTGCGGGAGGCGGCGCTGGTTTCGGGGGGCCACGCCTCGGCGAGTCCGCGTCGGTACTGCTGGAGGCGGCCGAGGTGGGTTTGCGCCAGGTCGCAGACCTTGCGCCAGCCGGCGACCTGCTTCCAGTGGTTGGCGGTGTCGTGGTCCTGGAGGCAGGCCCACATGCTGTTGACGTCCATGAGGTGCCAGTCGGTGAGGCCGGAGGTGCGGCCGGTGCCCCGTTCGATCACGGCAGGACCACCGGCCCTTCGGCGTCGGGGCTGGTCGGGTCGGTGAGGGTTGGCGTCGGGCCGCCGGGGAGGACGCTGGCCGGGTTGGCGAGGGCTCGTTGCACGTCGACCACTCGGGCGGCGGTGAAGGCGTCGCTGTCGGCGTAGTGGGTGGCGACCTGATCGGCGGCGGCGGCCAGGTGGCCGGTGGCGCCTCGGACGGCGTACACCATGTCGGCGGTGGCCTGCTGCGTCTCGTGGTGGGCGTGCAGGAAGGTGACCAGCTCGATGAAGGCGTCACACGGGTTGGGCAGCTTCGCCGACATGTCTTCGGCGATGTACGACAGGTGCGGCGCGTAGTTGCTTTCGACCTCGGCGGCGAGCCGGTCGGCGAACTCTCTGAGCTGGCTGATGTCGGCTTCGATGCCGCCGTAACCGCGTAGCCAGGGTGCTGGCCGGTCCTCTTCGGGGATCATGGATCCTCCCTACCCGTAACGGCACCGTTTCCCTGAGTGAGGTTAACGGCTCAACGCCACCCTGACAGCCCCCGTACGGCAGGTCTCGGGGTCAGCGGGGCAGGCCGGTGGCGCGCCACCCGCGGGAGCCGCCGGGTCGACCGCTGCGTGCCCAGGCGGACGCGGTCGCCGGGACGGGGGCGGCGGCCGGACGGGTTCGGACGATGATCGCCCCCACCAGAGCGGCCAACTCCTCGGCGGTGGGCACGCCGCGGACGACCCGGAACAGCGGCTCTTCGGCAGACATGCCGCCAGGGTACGCGGCGCGAAGTTACCCGAAGCGCACAGTGGCGTGCCGGCGGTGTGAGCGTCAGCGGGTCCGGGTACCGTCTCACCGATGTCGAACGCGCTTCCCCAACTCGTCGCTGACCGATACCGGCTCCTGTCGCCGCTCGGCCAGGGCGGCATGGGCAGGGTGTGGAAGGCGCGCGACGAGGTGCTGCATCGGGACGTCGCCATCAAGGAGCTGGTGCCGCCGCCCGGTCTCACCGATGAGGAACGCCGCGAGATGCGGGAGCGTTCGTTGCGGGAGGCGCGGGCCATCGCCCGGCTCAACCACGCCAACGTCGTCCGCATCTTCGACGTGCTGCGCACCGACGGCGATCCGTGGATCGTCATGGAGTACGTGGCGTCGAAGTCGTTGCAGGACACTCTCGCCGAGGACGGCCCGGTGTCGGTGGCCCGCACTGTGGAGATCGGCCTGGGCGTGCTGGGTGCGCTCAGCGCCGCACACAAGGCGGGCGTCATGCACCGCGACGTGAAGCCCGGCAACGTGTTGCTCGGCGACGACGGTCGGGTGGTGCTGACCGATTTCGGTCTCGCCACGATCCCCGGTGACCCCAACGTGACCCGCACCGGCATGGTGCTCGGCTCGCCCGCGTACATCTCGCCGGAGCGGGCCCGGGACGGCACCGCAGGGCCGGAGGCCGACCTGTGGTCGCTGGGCGCGACGCTCTACGCGGCGGTCGAGGGCAAGTCTCCGTACGCCCGGCCGTCGGCGATCGGCACCCTGGCCGCGTTGGCCACCGAGCCGATTCCGCCGCCGAAGAACGCCGGTCCGCTCAAGGCCGTCCTCAACGGGTTGCTGCGCAAGGACCCGAACGAGCGGATCACCGCCGAGGTGGCGGAGCGGTTGCTGCGCCGCGCCGGGGGCAAGCGGTCGCGTGGCATCTCCCTGCTCGATGGCGTACGCCGGCCTGGGCCGAACGGTCCGCGCGAGCCGCGCCTGCCGGTGGTGCCGGCCCCGCGACCGGCCGAGAGTGTCGACCGGCCGGTGTCACCGCCGCCGGCCGCCGCCGCGACCACCTCCGCCGCCACCTCCGGTGCCGCCGCCACCTCCGGTGCCGCCGCGACCCCCGCCGCCGATGCCACGCCGACGGCCGTCGTTTCCGGTGCGGTCGCCGACCCAACCGCGGTCGTGCCGGCCGAGTCGGCGGCAACGGCCCCGGCCGAGCCGACCGCCACGATCGACCGACCGTCCGACGCCGCTCCGTCCGACGCCGCTCCGTCCGACGGCGAGCCGACCGCGAAGGTCACGGCCGCGCCCGACACGAGCGGCGACGGTACGACGAACGTCGACGACGAGCCGACGGTTGTCGACGGTCCGCCGGTGGCTCCGGAGCAGCGCAAGCCGACCACGCCGACGTCGCTCATGCCGCCGCTCAGTCCGGCCGGCCGTGCGTCGGTGCCGCCCTCGGATGGCACGAAGCCGAACAACACCCGACGTAACCTGCTGATCGGTGCTGTGGTCGCCCTGCTGCTGATCGGTCTCGTGGTGGTCGTGCCGATGCTGACCAAGGACGACGACAAGACCCCGCAGGCCAACCCGACCAGCGCTGCCGCGACCTCCGCGCCTGCGCCGACCTCGGCTGCGGCGCCTCCGCCGCCCACCAGCGGTGCCCCGAGCCCGTCCGCCTCGGCCACTCCCTCGGTCGACCCGAACGCGTTGCCGGCGGGCTGGAAGCTGCACCGGGACCCGGAAGGTTTCGCCCTGCCGATCCCCGACGGTTGGGTGCGCCGCGACGCCGGTCAGAACACTGTCGTCTTCGACGAGTCCAACGGGCCGGGGGAGCTGCTCGTCCAGTGGACCCCGACGCCGAAGAAGGACGCCTACGCCGACTGGAAGAGCATCGAGGGCGGCCGCAAGAACGAAGTCAGAAATTATCAGTACCTCAGCATCGAGCGCTGCACCTTCTGGAAGACCTGTGCGGACTGGGAGTGGCTGGAGACCCGGGACGGGCAGCGGATCCACGTCCGTAACCGAGGGTTCGTGACGGCCAGCAACCGGGGCTACGCGCTGCGGTGGGAGATCGCGGAGAAGGACTGGCAGGCCAACCTGCCGAACTTCGACCGGATCGCAAAGGGTTTCGTGCCCGACCGCCAGGACTGAAAATCCTTCGCATGACCTTCCGTCGTCGTGGGTAATTGACAGTCGACGACGGAAGGAGGCACGACATGCGTTACCGACGGAGGGACGCTCGGCCTCGGCTGGCACTGTGGATGCTCGTGGCGCTCGGCGACGCGATCCTGCTGCTGGTCAGCGCGGGGGTTTCGGTGCTCGTCGCACTGCTCGGCGTCGTGATCGTTGCCGGCTTTGGTGTTGCTGCCTGGCGCTTGACCCGCAGGGGCGCGCTGGCTCGTGAGGACGCTGTGGTGCCGGCCCTGAGTCGGCGGCGGGTCTGACCCGTACCCGGTGGTGTGGCGGCAGCCGGACCGATTGTCGACCATGATGGTGATCGTCGATCCCGCTGCCGCCAACGGCCCGGTCAGGTGTTGTTGGCCAACGCGATCAGGCGGCTCCGGTCGCCGTTCCAGTAGTTGCGGTCCACGTTGCCGCTGATCCCGGAGACCGCGCCGGTGCTGGTGTACTGCCAGAAGCTCCACACCGAAGCCCCGGCCGGCAGGGCGCCGGGCGTGCTCGACCAGCGGGCCAGCCAGAGCGGGTGGTTCGCCCACGGGCCGGTCCAGCTACCGGTGCACTGGTTCCACCAGCTGGTGGTGGTGTAGATGACCGCGTACCGGCCGGTGCGGGAGCGGTAGGTGTTCAGGAAGTCCTGCACCCAGTTGCGCATACCGGTGGTGCTGAGCCCGTAGCAGTAGCCGCCGGCGTACGGATTGCCCTCGATGTCCAGGGCCGCCGGGAGGGTCCGGCTGTCCGCCGACCAGGCGCCGCCGTTGGAGGCCAGGTAGTTGGCCTGGGTGGAGCCGGCGGAGATGTTCGGGCGGGCGAAGTGGTACGCCCCGCGGATCACCCCGGCGTTGTACGAGTTGACGTAGTTGGCGTTGAAGTTCGGGTCCTTGTAGCTGGTGCCCTCGGTCGCCTTGATGAAGGCGAACTGGATGCCGGCGTTGCGGACGCTTGTCCAGTTGATGCTGCCCTGGTAGCGGGACACGTCGACACCGGGTGTGGTGGCGGCGGCCGCCGGTCCGGCGGTCGCGACCAGGGCCGCCGCCGCGGTGGCGAGGACGGTGAGGCCGGCCGCGAGCGCGCGGCGCAGCGATGATCGGGTACGGGCCATGAATGCCTCCAAGAGGATCGCTCTATCGACAATCATCTTTGGAGCTTAGTGCCCTAGATCGCAAGTGCGATCGGAAAAAAGCTTCATCGGCGGACGTCAGTCGCCCCACTGGCCGACATGCGAGCCGGTGCCTCGGTAGCGACACGGAACGCCGCCGGTAGGCTCGCGCCCCATGATGTCGATCGACGGACTGGGCGAGAAGTGGGACACGCTGTTCGGCGCGCAGCCGGACCCGCCCGCGCTGCTGGTGCTGATCACCGGAGCCGTCGCGCTGGTGGTGGTCTCCACCCGGCTGCCGTGGCGGATCGCCCGTAATGCCGTCACCATCGCGCACGAGGGCGGGCACGCCCTGGTCGCCCTGCTCACCGGCCGCAAGCTGCGCGGCATTCGACTGCACTCGGACACGTCCGGGCTGACGCTCTCCGCCGGCCGCCCCACCGGGCCGGGCATGATTCTCACTCTGCTCGCCGGGTACGTCGCACCGCCGCTGGTCGGGCTGGCCGGGGCCTGGCTGCTCGGTGGTAACCGGATCACCCTGCTGCTCTGGGTGGCCGTGGTGCTTCTGCTGGCCATGCTCGTCATGATCCGCAACGCCTTCGGTGTGGTGTCGCTGCTGGTCACGGGCGCCCTGGTGTTCGCCGTCTCCTGGTACGCGACGCCGCAGGTCCAGGCCGCGTTCGCGTACACCGGGGTGTGGTTCCTCCTGCTCGGTGGGGTGCGACCGGTGGTCGAGCTGCAACGGCTGCGCTCGCGGGGCCGGATGCCCGCCTCCGACGCCGACCAGCTCGCCGGGCTCACCCCGTTCCCGCCGCTCTTCTGGGTGGGCGTCTTCGCCCTGGTCAACGTGGCGGCGCTGATCGCCGGAGCGCTCCTGCTCGCCGGCCCGTTCCTCCCCACGTCGCCCTAGCCGCCTCGCTCCGGTC
This sequence comes from Micromonospora sp. NPDC047753, assembly GCF_040642735.1. Classification (NCBI taxonomy): domain Bacteria; kingdom Bacillati; phylum Actinomycetota; class Actinomycetes; order Micromonosporales; family Micromonosporaceae; genus Micromonospora; species Micromonospora sp. NPDC047753. Next base: position 17,325 of record NZ_JBEYSL010000003.1, read on the forward strand.
GATCCGGGCAGAATGAGGCAATGCGATACCTGATCATCGGCGCGGGTGCGGTCGGCGGGACCATCGGCGTACGGCTGGCCCAGGCCGACCGGGACGTGACGGTGGTGGCCCGTGGTGCGCACCTGGAGGCGATCCGAGCGCGGGGCCTGACCCTTCGGCAGCCCGAGGGTGAGGTCACCGCCCGGCTCGCGGCGGTGGACCGGCCCACCGACCAGCCGCTGCCGGCGGACACCGTGCTGATCCTCACCGTCAAGTCACAGGACACCGCCGGCGCGTTGGCCGCCTGGGTGGACGCTCCGGTGGTCGGCGGCGGCACGGCGGGAGAACGTCTGCCGCTGGTGACCGCGCAGAACGGGGTGGCCAACGAGCGGGCCGCGCTGCGCCTCTTCGCCGACGTGCACCCGGTCTGCGTCTGGCTGCCGGCCACCCACCTGGACCCGGGTGTGGTGGTCGCCAACGGGTACCCGCATCCCGGGATGCTCCACATCGGGCGGTACCCCGGAGGCGCCGACGACACCGACCGGGCTGTCGCCGCCGACCTGACCGCCGCCGGCTTCGTCGCACCGGTCCGCACCGACGTGCTGCGCTGGAAGTACGGCAAGCTGCTCAGCAACCTCGGTAACGGCCTGCAGGCGTTGCTCGGCCGGGACATCCCGGACGCGCTGGTCGAGCGGGTACGCGCCGAGGGCGTCGCCGCGCTCGCCGCCGCCGGCATCGCGCACACCTCCCCGGAGGAGGAGAAGGCCGAACGCGGCGACCTGGTCGGGCAGCGCCCGGTCGACGGCGAGGCCCGCTCCGGCGGCTCCACCTGGCAGAGCCTGGCCCGGGGCACCAGCTCGACCGAGGTCGACCACCTCAACGGTGAGATCGCGCTGCTCGGCCGGTTGCACGGGGTGCCGACGCCGGTCAACGCCGCGGTGCAGCGGGCCGTACGCCGGGCGGTCCGGGAGCGGATCGGGGCCGGCGCGTTCCCGCTCGACGAACTGGAAAAGTCGATCGCCTGACCGGGCAACCAACGGCCCTTGCCGGTGCGTGTTCCCAGCGACCGACACGGGGAGGTATCGGGTGCCGGACGTCGACGGGTTCGACGAGTTCTACCGGGGGAGTCGGCAACGACTCCTCGGGTTCGTCTACGCCCTCACCGGTGATCGGGGTGAGGCCCAGGACGCCGTGCAGGAGGCGTACGTCCGGGCGTGGCAGCGCTGGTCGACGATCAGCGGGTACGACGACCCGGAGGCGTGGGTACGGGTGGTGGCCAGCCGGATCGCCGTCAGCCGGTGGCGCAGCCTGCGTAGCCGCGCCCGCGCCTACCTGCGACACGGGGCCACCGAGACCGTTCCCGGGCCGGGCACCGACACCGTCGCGGTGGTCGCCGCACTGCGTCGACTGCCCGAGGAGCAACGCGTCGCCATCGCCCTGTACTACCTGGTGGGCATGCCGGTCGCCGAGGTCGCGCGGGAGACCGCGGCCCCGGTGGGCACCGTCAAGGCCCGTCTCTCCCGGGGGCGTACCGCGCTCGCCGGTCTGCTCGCCGTCTCTGATCTGGAGGAGGCCACCGATGCGTGACGACCCGACATTCGTCGAACAGATCCAACGGGACCTGCAGGACGTGCGGTGGCTCGGCCCGGAGGAGATCCGCTCCCGGGCCCGCCGCCGCAGCCAGCGCAGGATCGTGGTGGCCACCGTCGCGCTGGCTCTCGCAGGGGTCTCCGCAGTGGCGGTCGCCGCCCCGAGGAAGTCCGCGCCGCCGGTCCCGCCGGCCGCCGCGCCCTCGGCCTCGCCGACCCGGCACGAGATCAGCAGCCACGCCCTGTTGCAGCCGGCCGACCTGCCGCAGCAGGTCGACGTGCAGCTCAGCCAGTCGGGCCTGGGCGAGCCGGTCCTGCTGGATCACATGCTCGGTGCCTGCCGGACGAGTCAGGGGCGATCGAATGGCTGGCTGCATTCGATCCTGTCCCGTTCGCAGACCCTGGTACCGAAGCGCGCCGCGGCAGTCCTCACCCAGTCCGATGGTCTGATCACGCAGGATCTCTACCGGCTGCCTCCGGACGCGGCCATCCAGCTTCTCGCCACCATGGACGACCTGGTCGCACCGTGTGCCGAATGGACCAGCGTCGGCGAATACAAGGTGCAGGGCGCAACAGGCACAGGCACCGCGTCGGCAACGCACCGCTGGGCGGTGATCCAGCGGGACTTCGCCGGTGACGGGGCTGCGCTGCTGCGGCACACCGGTTCGCAGCCCGTCGACCAGAAGACGGGCAAGCCCATCGCCGCGCCACCTCGGCCGACCACCACCGCCGTGGTCCGGGTGGGCGACCTGATCACAGTGCTCACTCTGAGGCAGACGGGCATCGAGGTGGACCTGCCCCGATTGGCGGAGGTCGCCGCCCGCCGGATGTGCGTCGCCGCCAACCCGGCCTGCTGACCACTGTCGATCCGCGCAACCTCAGGTTTGTCGCCCGCCGCCCGGAGGCAGCACTTCTCCTGACGTTGCGCGGATCGACCGGCCTCAGAGCGGGATGTTGCCGTGCTTCTTGGGCGGCAGGGTTTCCCGCTTGGTCCGCAGGACACGCAGCGCCCGGACGATCTGGGTGCGCGTCTCGTGCGGAGCGATCACCGAATCGATGTACCCGCGCTCGGCGGCCACGTACGGGTTGGCCAGGGTGTCCTCGTACTCGGCGATCTTCTCGGCCCGGACCGCCGCCGGGTCCTCGGCACCGGCCAGCTCGGAGCGGTAGAGGATGTTCACAGCGCCCTGCGCGCCCATCACCGCGATCTGCGCGGTCGGCCAGGCGAAGTTCAGGTCCGCGCCGAGGTGCTTGGAGCCCATCACGTCGTACGCCCCGCCGTACGCCTTGCGGGTGATCACGGTGACCTTCGGGACGGTCGCCTCGGCGTACGCGTAGATGAGCTTCGCGCCCCGGCGGATGATGCCGTCCCACTCCTGACCGGTGCCGGGCAGGAAGCCGGGCACGTCCACGAAGGTCAGCACCGGAATGTTGAACGCGTCGCAGGTGCGGACGAAACGGGCGGCCTTCTCCGAGGCGGCGATGTCCAGGGTGCCGGCGAAGTGCATCGGCTGATTGGCCACCACGCCGACCGGCCGTCCCTCGACCCGGCCGTAGCCGACCACGATGTTCTGCGCGTAGAGCGGCTGGACCTCCAGGAACTCCCCGTCGTCGAGGACGTGCTCGATCACCGTGTGGATGTCGTACGGCTGGTTGGCCGAGTCCGGGATGAGGGTGTCCAGCTCCCGGTCCTCGTCATTGACCTCAAGCGAAGCGGGGGCGTCGACCACGACCGGCTCGTCGAGGTTGTTCGACGGCAGGTACGACAGCAGCGCCTTGACGTAGTCGACGGCGTCCTCCTCGTCACTGGCGAGGTAGTGCGCGTTGCCGCTGCGGGTGTTGTGCGTACGCGCGCCACCCAGCTCCTCCATGCCGACGTCCTCGCCCGTCACCGTCTTGATCACGTCGGGGCCGGTGATGAACATGTGCGAGGTCTGGTCGACCATCACGGTGAAGTCGGTGACCGCCGGAGAGTAGACGGCGCCGCCGGCACAGGGCCCCATCACCAGTGAGATCTGCGGGATGACGCCGGAGGCCCGCACGTTGCGGAAGAAGATCTCGCCGTAGAGGCCGAGCGAGACGACGCCCTCCTGGATGCGCGCGCCGCCGGAGTCGTTGATGCCGACCACCGGGCAGCCGATCTTCATGGCCAGGTCCATCACCTTGACGATCTTCTCGCCGAAAACCTCACCGAGCGAGCCACCGAAGACCGTGAAGTCCTGCGCGAAGACGCACACCTGCCGGCCGTCCACCGTGCCGTAGCCGGTGACCACGCCGTCGCCGTACGGGCGGTTCCGCTCCAGCCCGAAGGCCGTGGACCGGTGCCGGGCCAGTTCGTCGAGTTCGACGAAGGAGCCCTCGTCGAGCAGCATCTCGATCCGTTCGCGGGCGGTCTTCTTGCCGCGCGCGTGCTGCTTCTCCACGGCGCGGGCCGACCCGGCGTGCACCGCCTCGTCGACCCGGCGCTCCAGGTCCGCCAGCTTGCCCGCGGTGCTGTGCATGTTGGTCCCGGTCTCGGTAGTCACCCAGGGAATATAACGATGGTTCAGGTGGGTGCCGCTGTGCAGTACGCCTCAGTGTCGGCCGGAGCACCGCCGTAGGCTGGCGGAATGTCGGGCTCCCCGTACACCGATCTGGACCGGCCGCCGCTGTCGGCGACCCGGCTGCGCCGCGCGTTGACAGCGCCGAACGGGCCGTGGGCCCGACTGGAGCTGCGTGTCGAGACCGGCTCCACCAACGCTGACGTGGCCGAGGCCGCGCGGGCCGACGAGCCCGAGGGCCTGGTCGTGGTCGCCGAGCGGCAGACCGCGGGGCGCGGCCGGCGCGGGCGGGTCTGGCAGTCGCCGGCGCGGGCCGGCATCGCGACGAGCGTCCTGCTGCGGCCCGGAGAGGCTGTGCCGGACCGCGGCTGGCTGCCGGCGACACCCACCGGGTACGGGTGGCTGCCGTTGCTGGCCGGCGTGGCGTTGGTGGAGGCGGTGGCCCGGCTGGCCGAGCTGGAAGCCACCCTGAAGTGGCCGAACGACCTGCTGATCGACGACGCGAAGTGCGCGGGCGTGCTGGCCGAGGCGGTGCCGGGACGGGCGCCGGACCAACCGCCGGCGATCGTGCTGGGCATCGGGCTCAACGTGACGTTGCGCGCCGACGAGTTGCCGGTGAATCCGACCGGGCTGCCGGCCACCTCGCTCCAGTTGGCCGGCGCGGTGGCCACCGATCGGGATCCGCTGCTGCGGGCGCTGCTGCGGGCGGTGGCCGACTGGTACGACCGTTGGCGTTCGGCGGGCGGCGACGCGGTGGCCAGCGGCCTGCGCGACGCCTATCTGGAGGCCTGCGCGACGATCGGGCGCGAGGTACGCGTCCTGCTCCCCGACGGCGACTCCCTGACCGGCACTGCCACCGGGGTGGACCCGGACGGCCAACTGATGGTCACCACGTCGACCGGCGCCCGAACCCTGGCCGCCGGCGACGTCCTGCACCTCCGCTGAGGACGGGCAAGATCACGTAGAGCCGAGTGGGCCCGCGCGGCGGATGTTGTGGTGGGGCCTGGGGGGTTTACCGTCTGCGCGTCCAGAAAATCGCGTTGGAGGTTCCCGTGGCGTTTCCCGAGGACGTGCTCACCGAGGACGAGCACGTCGTGCTGCACCTGCATCCGCACTGGAAGGCGTTGATCCGGCCGATCGCGGTGCTGGTGCTGGCCATCGCCGCGGTGGTGGTCGGCGTGCTCCTGTTGCCCGAGAGTGGCGGCGGTTCGGTCGCGCTGGCCGTGATCGGGGCGATCGCCCTGGTCGCGGTGCTCTGGCTCGGCCTGTGGCCGTTCCTGGTCTGGCGCACCACCCACTACCTGTTCACGAACGAGCGAGTCCTGCTTCAGCAGGGTGTGCTCTCCCGGGACCGGCGGGACCTTCCGCTCGCCCGGGTCAACGACCACTCGATGAACCAGCGTTTCGTCGAGCGTCTGCTCGGCTGCGGGACGCTCACCATCGAGTCGGCCGGTGAGCGCGGCCAGTCGGTGCTCGCCGACGTGCCGGACGTCGGGAAGGTGCAGACCACCCTGTACGAGCTGGTCGAGGCACAGCACGACAAGCACTCGCTGGGCGATGGCGAGATGCGCGACATGCTCGCCGACATGCAGGACGGCAAGCCGCTTCGCGACACCACGACCTGATCCGGGCCGGTGGAGACCCGCCCCTGGCACACCGTCGGGGGCGGGTCAGTCGGGTGGGCCGCTGCTCTTCGTCGGGTCGGTCTGGGACGACCCGACGGTGGACGGGTCTGCTGCGGTCGGGCCGCTGTCGGGCTGGTCAGCTGCGGGCCGGTCAGCGTCGGTCGGCCTGGCTTCGGCGGGGTCGGCCTCGACCGGTCGCACGGCGAACCAGCCACGGAAGCGGGTCCGCAGCACCTCCTGCTCGGGCCGGTCGTCCGGGCCGAGGCGCAGCATGGTGCCGGTGAGGCTGACGGTGCCGAGCCCGGGGCGGGCAGTCGACGGCCGGGCTCCCATCACGTCGACCCGGACCGCGAGCCGGTCGCCGGCCCGCACCGGGGCGAGCCAACGCAGCTCCTCCAGGCCGGGGGAGGCGTCTGCGGCGGCCCGGGACAGCAGGTGGTCGACGTACGCGCGCATGAACAGGCTGACCGTGTAGAAGCCGCTGGCGATCAGACCACCGTGTCGGCTCGCCGCAGCCAGGTCGGGGTCGACGTGGTACCACTGCGGGTCGAAGCGGCGAGCGAAGGCGACCATCTCGTCGGCGTCCACGGTGACCACGCCGAGGTCGACGGTGAGCCCCGGGACGAGATCCTCGAAGAACAGCTCGGCGGGTCGCCCCGTGCCGGAGCGGGCGTCGGGGGTCGTCACCGGCGGGGCGCGCGACGGGTGCCGACGTGCAGCTCCGCGGCGAGTTCCGCGTCCAGGTCGACGGCGGGGCTGACGCTCAGCCGCGGGAGCCGACCCTGCGTCGGTGCGCCGGCTGGCGGGTCGGTGCGTTGCGCCGACTCCGCCTCCTCCAGCTCGGACACCGATTCCGCCAACTCGGCGACCGGGTCCATCTCCGCCATGGTGTCCCACTCGTCGCGCGGAATGCTGTGCCAGGTGGAGTCAGGCTTCGCGGGCTCGTCCTCGGCCGGCGCGACGGGTTGGAAGACGAACGTGCGGTATGACCAGAACCGGAACAGCGTGGCCAGCAGGACGCCGACGGTCTTGGCCAGATTCAGTGCCAGCAGGCCGTGTACGCCGAGACCGTACTTCGCCGCCGCCACAGCCCCCAGCTCAATGAGCAGGCCAGCGCCGTTGAATAGGAAGAAAAGCAGATATTCCCGGCGAAGCGCCGATTTCGGGCGATCACGGTACGTCCAGTGCCGATTCATGAGGTACGACGTGATGGTGGCGACGATCGTCGCGATCACTGTCGCCTTCAACTGACCATTGACGAAAACGGTCAGTGCAAGGGCATTGAACACCGCGTAATTGATGACGGTGTTGATGCCGCCGACGATGCCGAACTTGAGCGCCTCGTGGATGAACTTCTGCCAGCGCTCAGGCAGCAGGCGGACAAGACGCATGCGAAACACCTTAGGGCAGTCGGTGCGGCCGGCGATCACCGGCCGAACGAGGTGGGCGGCAGGTCACGCCCCGTGGTCACGGTCGGGATCCACCTGCGGAAGGGTCGGGGTTCCCGCTTCGACGAAGACGAACCGCCGGTACGACCAGAATCGAAACAGCGTGGCGAATCCCGTACCGACGATGTAGCTGGCGAGATTGTCCGCCAGGCGCGTCTGGAACACGTCCGGCCAGATGGCCCCGAGCCCGTAGCGGCTGAGCGCGAGGCAGGCCACCGTGATGCCGAGACCGACCGCGTTGAAGAAGAAGAACAGCGCGTACTCGCGGGCCGCGTTGTTGCGCTGACGGTGCCGCCACGTCCAGAACCGGTTGCCCACGAAGGCGACGGACGCCGCGATCACCGTGGAGATCGTCTTCGCCGTCAACTCTTCGACGCCGTGCCTGCTCGTCAGGTAGTTGAAGAGCGCGAAGTCGACGAGGAACGCGAAACCACCCACGGTGGCGAACTTGCCCATCTCGCGGATGAGGTGACCGAAGCGGTCGAGGAGTAAGCCGACGAGACCCCGTCGGGTCTGCCGGGGACCCGGTTGTTCCCCGGTCATCGTGGCGGCCACGGGGGGAGCCTACCGGCTGCCGGCCAGTCAGAGGGGTAGCAACGGCAAGCGGGCGTGGTCTCCCGGAGGGGCCCAGCGCCGTGTACGTAACCACTGCACAGAGCGTAACCAATTGGGAGGACTGAGCCGCTGCGGAACGGGAATCACCGCATCGGTCGGCGGGGCAGGTCAACGGCCCGACCGCAACAAGCGTCCGCCGGGGTGCACAACAAGATTTGCGTGAAACTGCGCGGGAAAGCGGGTATCAGCTCGTGATGCCGCAGCGAGGCCGTAGCTTGTGCAGTTCTTCACAACCTGTCCCACTGACTCGGAAGGCTGCCCGGTTTACGCTGAGGCCAATCCCAGGTTTCCACGAAGGCGACGCATCGCGCCGCTGAGTCTCGTGCATCCCATAGATCGGTCAGCGTCGACCACAAGGAGATGTGTCATGGTTGCTCCGGCTGTTGTGCGGGGTATCGATCAGGCCCCGACGTCCCATCCGAAACTGCTCGCCTGGGTCCGTGAGGTCGCGGAACTGACCACCCCCGACCGTGTCGTCTGGGTGGACGGGTCCGACGAGGAGTGGCGCCGCCTCACCGATGAGCTGGTCGAGGCCGGCACCCTGATCCGGCTCAACCCGGAGAAGAAGCCCAACTCGTTCTACGCGCGCACCGACCCGACGGACGTCGCCCGGGTCGAGGAACGCACCTACATCTGTTCCGTCGACGAGGCGGACGCCGGCCCCACCAACAACTGGATGGCGCCGGCCGAGATGAAGCGGACGATGACGGATTTGTACCGGGGCTCCATGCGCGGTCGCACCATGTACGTCATCCCGTTCGTCATGGGGCCGGTCGAGGCCGAGTCCCCGATGTTCGGTGTCGAGATCACCGACAGTCCGTACGTGGTCGCCTCGATGCGCATCATGACGCGGATGGGCACCCGGGTCCTGGAGGCCATGGGCGACGACGCGGACTTCGTGCACGCGCTGCACTCGATCGGCGCGCCGCTCGCCCCCGGCCAGCAGGATGTCGCCTGGCCGTGCAACGACACCAAGTACATCTCGCACTTCCCGGAGAGCCGGGAGATCTGGTCGTACGGCTCGGGTTACGGCGGCAACTCGCTGCTGGGCAAGAAGTGCTACTCGCTGCGGATCGCCAGCGTGATGGGCCGCGACGAGGGCTGGCTCGCCGAGCACATGCTGATCCTCAAGATCACCTCGCCGGAGGGCAAGGTTTACCACATCGCCGGCGCCTTCCCGTCCGCCTGCGGCAAGACCAACCTCGCCATGGTGGAGCCGACGATTCCCGGCTGGAAGGTCGAGACCATCGGCGACGACATCGCCTGGATGCGGTTCGGCCCGGACGGCCGCCTCTACGCCGTCAACCCCGAGTACGGCCTGTTCGGCGTCGCGCCCGGCACCGACTGGAAGACCAACGCCAACGCCATGCGCACGCTGGACCGGGGCAACTCCGTCTTCACCAACGTCGGCCTGACCGACGACGGCGACGTCTGGTGGGAGGGCATGGGCGAGCCGCCGGCACACCTGATCGACTGGAAGGGCAACGACTGGACGCCGGAGAGCGACAGCCTGTCCTCCCACGCGAACAGCCGGTTCTGCACCCCGATCACGCAGTGCCCGATCCTCGCCGACGAGTACTTCGACCCGAACGGCGTGCCGATCGACGCGATCCTCTTCGGTGGACGCCGCAAGGACACCGTGCCGCTGGTGACCGAGGCCCGCGACTGGGTGCACGGCGTCTACATGGGTGCCACGCTCTCCTCGGAGACCACCGCCGCCGCGTCCGGCGCCGTCGGCGTGGTCCGGCGGGACCCGATGGCGATGCTGCCGTTCATCGGCTACCACGCCGGGGACTACTTCCGGCACTGGATCGAGATGGGCAAGGGCACCGACGGCGACGAGGCGAAGCTGCCGAAGATCTACTACGTCAACTGGTTCCGCAAGGACCCGGACGGCTCGTTCCTCTGGCCGGGCTTCGGGGAGAACTCCCGGGTGCTCAAGTGGGTCGTCGAGCGGATCGAGGGCACTGCCGACGCGGTCGAGACGCCGGTCGGCATGGTCCCCGCGCCGGACGCCCTGGACGTCGAGGGCCTGGACATGACCCCGGAGGATGTTCGGATCGCGCTGAAGGTCGACCCGGACGAATGGCGTAACGAGCTGCCGATGATCACCGAGTGGTTCGAAAAGTTCGGTGACAAGCTGCCCGGCGTGCTCTGGGCCGAGTTGGACGCGTTGCGCGCCCGCCTGGACGCTGCGCAACCGCAGCGGTAGGTGTGAACGAGACCCTTCGCGGGCAACATCGGATTTCATGAGGACGGCCGCCGAGACACAGGTCCGGCGGCCGTCCGCCGTCCGGGTGCTCACCATCCTGCTGGCGACGACGGCGGCGGCCACCGTCGTGGTCGAGCTGCTCAACTGGTGGTACGCCCCGGAGCAGGGATTCGGGCTCGCGGTACGGACCGGCTGGGCCATGCTGCGCTCGTTCGGCTTCCTGCTGCTGATCGGCCACGTGCGACGGGGTCGTACGGCGGCCCGCCCGTTCGGGCTGATCCTCGCGGTCACCACGATCTTCGCGGTCGGCCGGCTCATCGTGCCCCGGCAGGGCGTGCCGCCGCTGCCCGGCCTGCTCGGCTTCGCCATTCTCACGGCGCTCTGCGTCGCGGTGGTCTGGCTGCTCTACCGCTCGTCGGCGTTGGCAGCGCACCTGGTCCGGCACCGTCCACGCCTCGTCATCGACCGGGACGGCATCTCCTGGCGGGAGACGCCGCCACGCCGACCACAGGCCAGTGCCTGGTTGTTGACCAGCCGGGTGGCGGCCTTCACCTACAGCCCGCTGATGCTGGTGCCGGCACTGGTCGCCGGCGGTTCCATCCTGGATGGTCGACTGACCGCGGTGCCGGCCGTGCTGTTCTGGTTCGGTGCGGGCATCACGGCCAGCTACGCGGTGCTGTTCTGCACAGCGTTCCTGATGCGGGGCAAGGACTGGGCACGTGGCCTGCTGGTCGTCGTCACTGTGGCCGTACTCGCCGTGGATCTGCCGCTGTGCTGGTGGCTGCTGGGTGTAGACGGCCTGGTCCGCGACGGAGGCCCCCTGGTGGCGGCGGCAGGGCTGACCCTGTACGGCCTTCGCCGCGCCGCTCGCGCCCCCGACGACGCCGGACCTGAACCCCGACCTTGACCGCGGCGGAGCCCCCGCACCGACGCCGCCGGGTGCCGACCCGGCGGCCGACCGCGGCCCAGCACCTGCCCATCCCCTCGTCTGCTCTGCACCGTCCTTTGCTCTGCACCCCAATAGGCGACAGTCGCGGACGGTAACCGTCGCATCCGCGGGTGCAGAGCAAAGGTGGGGTGGGTGAGATTGGCCGGCCGGGTGCGGGAGCGTTCTTCGCGGGCGGCCAGGGGGCAGGATGGCGGGTGGCGTCGGTCACAGTGTCGACGTCGGGGCGAGCTGCGGAAATCGTCGCGGCGGTCGGCCGCAGGGCCGACCGGGTCGCCCGGCGGGAGCGGCCGCGACGCGGCGGACTGGGAGGAGGCTCGTGGTGGGCGACGAGTTCGACGTGGTGGTGGTGGGGGCGGGACCGGCCGGGGCGGCAGCCGCGCTGACGGCGCGCCGGGCCGGTGCCAGCGTGCTGCTGCTGGACCGGGCCGACTTTCCCCGGGACAAGGCGTGCGGTGACGGGATCGCCGCGCACTCGGTGGACGTGCTCGCCGAGCTGGGGGTGACCGAGGCGGTGGCGGGTTACGCGCCACTGCCGGCGTTACGCATGGTCTCGCCGGGTGGCGGTGCGGTCGCTCGGGCGCTGCCCCGACCCGCGTACACAGTGCCCCGGGAGGTTTTCGACGCGCGGCTGGTGGCGGCCGCGGTGGCCGCCGGCGCGCAGCTGTGCCGGCACACGGTGCGCCAGGTCGAACCGCGCGCGGACCGGGTGGTGCTCGACGGGCAGGTGTCCGGCCGGGTGGTGATCGGCGCGGACGGCGCCGGCTCGGTGGTACGTCGGGCGCTCGGCCATCCGCAGAACCCCGACCGACACCTCGCGCTGGCCATCCGGGGGTACGCCCCGGCTCTGCCCGGCCCGTCCGAGCAGCTCATCGTCACCTCGAAGGCGCGTTGGCCGGCGTACGCCTGGTCGTTCCCGATCGGTGACGGCCGGGCGAACGTCGGATACGGGGAGGTCCTGCGCGGTGAGCCACTGAGCCGCGCGTACCTGCTGGACCGGCTGGCCGCGCTGCTGCCCGGCACCGATCTGGCGACCGTGACCGCGTTGCGCGCGCATCACCTGCCGCTCTCCACCCACCGGCCGTCGCCGGGGCGTGGACGCACCCTGTTGGCCGGGGACGCCCTGTCGCTGATCAACCCGTTCACCGGGGAGGGGATCTTCTACGCGTTGCTCTCCGGCGCGCTCGCCGGGTCGGCGGCGGCCCGGTCGCCTGAAGGCGCGGCTGGCCGCTACGCCGACGGGTTGCGTCGCCGCCTCGGCACCCACCTGCGGCACAGTTCGGTAGCGGCGTGGTTGGCCCGGCGACGTCGGGTGGTGGACGCGGCGGTCCGGGCCGCCCGTCGGGACGACCGGGTGTTCTACGACGTGGTCGAGCTGGGGCTGGGTGACGGACGCCTCACCGCTCGTACGCTCGCCCTGATCGGTGTCGGTCTGGGCGGCGGGGATGGGGCTCCGAGGCAGTGAACTGGCGCAAGGGTCGCTACGCTGCTAGGTGATGACGCTGCGGAACCTTATCTACTCCGTGTACGAGCGCCGGCTCACGGCGAAGCTCGCGGGTAAGCCGGTGCCCCGGCACGTCGGGGTGATGTGCGACGGCAACCGCCGATGGGCGAGGGAGATGGGCTTCGTCGACCCGAACGACGGGCACCGGGTCGGCGCGGCGAAGATCAAGCACGTCCTCGGCTGGTGTGACCAGGCCGGCGTCGGGCACGTGACCCTCTACCTGCTGGCCACCGACAACCTGCGCCGTCCGGCCGCCGAGCTGGACCCACTCCTCAAGATCATTGAGGACCTGGTGGTGGAGCTCTCCGAGGAGGGCAACCCCTGGCGACTGCGCATCGTCGGAGCGCTTGACCTGCTGCCGGCGCAGACTGCGGCGGCACTCAAGGGCGCCGAGGAGCGCACCCGTGAGCGCACCGGTGGCGCGGAGGTCAACATCGCGGTGGGCTACGGCGGCCGCCGGGAGATCACCGACGCGGTCCGTTCGCTGCTGCTGGAGCACGCCGCCACCGGAGGCACGATCGAGGAGTTGGCCGAGGTGCTGGACGTCGAGCACATCGCCGAACACCTCTACACCCGCGGCCAGCCCGACCCGGACCTGGTCATCCGCACCAGCGGCGAGCAGCGGCTTTCCGGTTTCATGCTCTGGCAGTCCGCGCACTCGGAGTTCTACTTCTGCGAGCTCAACTGGCCGGATTTCCGGCACATCGACTTTCTGCGGGCCCTGCGCTCGTACGCCACCAGGCAACGCCGCTACGGCGCCTGACCCGGCGGCGACGCCGTCGGCCGCCGCTGGGGTCAGGTCGGTTCAGGACAGGTGGGTCAGCGCCCGGGTGAGGAAGTCACCCAGGGCGGCCGGCGACTCGATGGTCAGGTCGGCGGCGTTGGCCACCTCGTGGCCGGTCTCCGGGTTGGCCACCGCCACACAGACGCCGAGGAAGTCCGGGTCGGCGGTGGCGCGAGCGCGCAGCGCGGCGAACGCCTTGATGTCGGAGACGTCATCGCCGAAGTACCAGGCGCCGGTGGCACCCTTGATCGCCTCGCCGATCACCATGCCCTTGTCCCGGTCGACAGGTGGCTTGAGCTCCAGCACCATCCGCCCGGCCTGCGAGCGCAACCCCAGACGGTCGGCCTGCGCCTGCCCCCACTGCTGCACCGTCGCGCCGAGTTGCGGGGCGGTACGCCAGTGCAGCGCGACCGAGAGCCGCTTGTACTCCACAAGCGTGCCGGGTGGCAGTTCCGCCCGAGCCAGGTCGGCCAGCTCCGACATGGTCGGCACCCAGGGCAGCGCGGCCGGTTCGGTGACTGTCTCGCCGCCGGAATGGCTGTGCTCCAGCCCGTAGAGGCCGTAGAGGTCAACGCCAGCGAGCCCGCCGAGCTGATCCCGAAGGAACTCGACGGGTCGGGCGGAGACGATCGCGACCCGCTGCACGACCGGGGCGAGCGCCTCGATCGCGGCCAACGCCTTGGGCGCCGGGCGTACCGCGGTCGGATCGTCGTCGACGGGCGCGAGCGTGCCGTCGAAGTCGAAGAAGAGCACGGTCCCGGCCGCCCGGCTGGCGGTTACCCGCCAGGCCTGGTCGGCGTTCAACGGGGTCCTCGGCTGTTGATTTCCCAGATTCAACGGCGGCACGCGCGTCAGCGTACCCCGGCGATCCAGGCTCATTCCTGGCCGAGCGGACCCATTGAGCGGTAAGCGATCAGCGTTCGGCGGCTCCTCGTCCGCGCCGGCCGAACGGCACCACCGCGGCTTCCTGGCCGTGGCTCAACAGGTAGCCCTCCACGAACCCGGTGTTGCGATCGCCGGTGTGGTTGTCGATCTCGTTGAGCCGTGCCACCAGGAACTCGGTGAGCGCGCTGATTCGGTTGTTCAAACGCTCGTGCAGCTCGGCGACGACGGCCAGGACGACCGCGGTGCCGGCGGTGATGAGCGCAAAGAGGTTGACGAGCAGCGGCAGCTGCCCGCCGTCGACCGCGAGGGTCACCGTGTTGCCGGTCGCCCACAGTGTCACCGACACCGTTGCGACCACGACTGCCAACCACTTCAGGGTCATGGACAGACCCCTCCTTCTGTCCCGCAGGGCTGGGTTCGGCCTTGTCCCGTCCCCCCGCCGATGACGAGCCCAAGCAGTACGAATAGGGACGCTAGCGTGCCCGTTCCAGCCCCGGAGGCAAACGAATGAACCTGACCAGGCGTTCTTTCGCTATCTGAGGAACTAGCCTGCCTGATTGCCCCTTTTTCGGACATCGACCGGCAGCGTTGGGCGGTATGCGAGGTATCTGATGGTTTCCCGGATGTGGAACTTCTCCGCGTCCGACACCTGCGGATCGACCAGACGGCGCAGCAGCGCCTCCACGTCGGGGTCCATCGGCGGGGCGGCCTGGCCGGTGCGGGGGCCGGCTGCGGCGCGGTCCCAGCCGAGTGCGGCGAAGGCCGCGGCAGGGTTCAACCCCAGGCCCTCGCAGAAGGCGACCACCCGTTCGGCCTCCGGGTCGCTGGCCCAGTCGCCCCGGACCCAGCGGTTGATGGTCTGCCGGGAGACGCCGGTGCGCCGGGACACCTCGGTGCCGCTCCAGGCTCGGGTCGCCCGCGCCTCGTCCAGGGCCCGCCTGACGAAGGTGGCGAAGGCGATCTTCCGCGCATTGGCCGTCTCGGTCACTCCGTGACGGTACGACCAGCCGGCTACAGGTGCGCGCCCCGGCTCGCCACTGTCACGCGGACGTGACGAAGGGTTCGGATTTCCGGTAAACGAGTCAGTGCCACTGTTGAGGGGTGTCACGCGGGCAGAATAGATGAACGTCGTGGCAAACGTAAGCGGACGAAAAGCTGATACTGTCACGCCCATGGGACAATCTACGGTGTGTCACGTGCATGAGACGATTGGTGCTCACATGCGTCACGCCCCCGGTGCCAGGGGGTCGTGGTGACCGAGCTCGCCACCCGCGCCCAGGCCTTCGGGCTGATCGCCGAGGGTGTCGCCGCGGGGCTGACCGCCCCCTGGCGCCTCTATCTGGCCCGAGGCTGCCGCTACCTGTCGCTGAGCGTCGGTGATCGTGCCGAGTGGAACGCCTGGCGTACCCATCTCGGCTGCCCGGAGCTGAGCGTCCGGGTCTACGACGCCGGCGGCGAAATCCGTCGGTCCTCGATGGCCGAAGTCGTGCTGGACGGCTGCCGGATCAGCGTCGAGCTGGTCGAGGAGGTCAGCACCGACGACCTGGACCGGCTGCTCGTCGCCGACCCCACCACGATCGAGCCGGAGGAGCGATGACCTGGCGTCCCGGCTGGGCCGGAGCTGCCCGATGAGCCCGTTTCTCGCTGTGTTCCTCGTCCTGGTGCTCGGTGCCACCAGTTACGCGGCCGGCCGGCTGCACGGGCAGCTCAGCTACCGCATCGGCTACCGCTTCGGTTACCGGCAGGGCTACTTCGACGGTGACCGGGGCGCCTGGAACCGGCGTCGTCGGGACGCCCAGGCGGCGATCGCCTCGGCCCTGTCGGTCTCGCCGGCGGGCGTGGTCCGCACCGCCGGTGCTGTCGAACGCCCCGGCACCACGTACACCGGCTCGTCGTTCAGCGCGCCGGCCGCCCCGATCACCGGGCGGCACCCGACCGGCACGCTCGTCCGACGTACCGGTTGAGGTCGGTCGGCGGGCCTGCCCCGCCGACCGGCGCCACGAGCGCGGTGCGTCGTCCGCGGCGGACACGCACCGTCGGGGCCACGTCAGACCGGTGACGGTGGCCCCACCGGCCGGGATGCGCGCAGGGGGCATGCATCCCGGCCGGGTCCGCCGCGTGCGCGACAGTGCCTTTCGACTGGTGCGGGCGTCGACGGAGCGCTGTTCACGAGCGCGTCTTGGGAGATCCACGTTCGGCCCCTAGCCGGGAAGGTCCGGCGGGGCTAGCGTCTAGGCATGGCACGGGGTTCTCCCGAGCCAGCCGGTCCGCCCGGATCTGCGACCTCGCGCATGGGGTTCCGCATCCGACCCCGTGTCCCCGGGCACCGGAGGAGGCGGAACACGGGTGGCGGGTGCCCATCCGTCGGAGCAGGCCTGTGACGACTCGCCGTACCATCGCCGGTGCCGACCAAACCCCGGCCGCGACTGCCACGCCCCGCCGAGCCACCAGGAGCCGCCGTTCGGCGGCCGCCGCGCCGGCCGACCCCAAGGAGCCACGACCAGCCGGCCAGGCCTTTGTCCTGGACACGTCGGTGCTGCTCTCCGACCCGGCGGCGTTTCACCGGTTCGCGGAGCACGAAGTGGTGCTGCCTCTGGTGGTCATCACCGAGTTGGAGGGAAAGCGGCACCATCCGGAGCTGGGCTGGTTCGCCCGGCAGTCGCTGCGGATGCTCGACGACCTGCGGGTTCGGCACGGCCGACTCGACCGCCCGGTGCCCGCCAACGACGTCGGCGGCACCCTGCGGGTGGAGCTCAACCACACCGACGACGGTGTTCTGCCGCCCGGGTTCCGCAACGAGAGCAATGACGCCAGGATCCTCTCCGTCGCGCTCAACCTCGCCGCCGAAGGGCGGGAGGTGACCCTGGTCAGCAAGGACATGCCGTTGCGGGTCAAGGCGGCCTCGGTTGGACTGCGCGCCGACGAGTACCGCCACGGCCAGGCCAGCGACCCGACCTGGACCGGCATGTCGGAGATGGAGTTGAGCGAGGAGCAGATCGGCCAGTTGTACGCCGGCGAGACGCTCGACCTCGACGAGGCGGCCGGGCTGCCCTGCCACACCGGTCTGGTGCTGCACTCGGGGCGTGGCTCCGCACTCGGTCGGGTGCTGCCGGACAAGTCGGTACGTCTGGTTCGGGGCGACCGGGAGGCGTTCGGGCTGCACGGCCGCTCGGCCGAGCAGCGAGTCGCCCTCGACCTGCTGCTGGACGAGTCGATCGGGATCGTCTCACTGGGTGGCCGGGCCGGCACCGGCAAGTCGGCGCTGGCGCTCTGCGCCGGGCTGGAGGCGGTGATGGAGCGCCGCCGCCACAAGAAGGTGATCGTGTTCCGCCCGCTCTACGCCGTCGGTGGCCAGGAGTTGGGCTACCTGCCGGGCTCGGAGTCGGAGAAGATGTCGCCGTGGGCCCAGGCGGTCTTCGACACGCTCGGCGCGGTGGTGCACGAGAACGTGCTGGAGGAGGTCACCTCGCGGGGCATCCTCGAGGTGTTGCCGCTGACCCACATCCGCGGACGCAGCCTGCACGACGCCTACGTGATCGTGGACGAGGCCCAGTCGCTGGAGCGCGGTGTGCTGCTGACCGTGCTGTCCCGGATCGGGCAGGGCTCCCGGGTGGTGCTCACCCACGACGTGGCCCAGCGGGACAATCTGCGGGTCGGCCGGCACGACGGGGTGACGGCTGTCATCGAAGCGCTCAAGGGTCATCCGCTCTTCGCGCACGTCACCCTCAGCCGTTCGGAGCGATCTCCGATCGCGGCGATGGTCACGGACCTCTTGGAGGACATCCCGATCTGACGGGTAATAATGGGGGCTTTTGTCCGCATTATCGGTGTGGCGCAGATCACAAACTGCCTGGTTGGTTTCCCATCAGCCTCACTGTGCGCAATCGTGTCCCACGAGCGTCCACGCACCACCGGAATCGTTGGTGATCGAACGTCGCGAGACGGACGACATCGGCGAAGGTCGGTGCGTCGGCGCGACCGGCAACCGGTCGGGGCGCTCGTGGCACGGCTGACGGTCCACCTGTGGTCTGCGCCGCGCCGCGTCCTTGCTCCCGACGAAGGGACCACTTCGTGAGTCGGCTGTGGAGCCGGTTGGGCGCCCGTACGGCTGCTGTCGCGCTGCTCTCCGTGGGCGTTGCCGGTGGCTTCTACCTGGGCGAAGACCGGGAAACCCAGCAACAGGGTCTGACCGAGCAGGTCAGTCTCGAGGTCGACCGGGCCGACCTCGCGTACCAGCGCGAGCGGCAGGCCGCCCACCAGGTGCAGTTCTCCAAGCAGCGGGCCGCCGAATACCAGGCCAAGCTGCGGGCGAAGCAGGCCGCCAAGGAAGCCGCCGAGCGGGCCCGCAGGGCCGAGGCCGCCGCGGCGTCCCGTAAGCGCGAGCGCGCCGCCGCCAACGCACCCGCCAAGCCGTACGACGGGCCGATCCCGGCGTCCTGCGCGGAATACAGCGGCAACCGCAAGGTCGGCTGTGCCCTGATGATCGACAAGGGCTTCGGCATCGCGGAGTTCCCCTGTCTGGAGAAGCTCTGGACCAAGGAGAGCGGCTGGAACCACAAGGCCAACAACTCCTCGTCCGGCGCGTACGGCATCCCGCAGTCCCTGCCGGGCAGCAAGATGGCCTCGGTCGCGTCCGACTGGCGCACCAACCCGGCCACCCAGATCATCTGGGGGCTCGGCTACATCAAGGGCCGGTACAAGACGCCCTGCGGCGCCTGGACCTACTTCCAGAACAACGGGCACTACTGACGGCTCTCGAAGGCGGGGCGGGTGGCTCTCCACCCGCCCCGCCTTCGCGCGTACTCGAACGGGACGTGAGTGGCGGTCGGCCGCTTTTGCTGATAGCAGTTGTGGAGTGACCCTGCACCCGTCAAGCGGCGACCCGTTCCGGTTCGGCACCGAGGCGTTCTACGCCTCACTCGGCCGGGCGTTCGTCGCCATGTGCGCGGTGGTCCCGTTCCTCTTTCTCATCGAGGCCGTCGACCAGGGGCTCGCGTTCGGCCTGGACGCCACCGCCGGCATCATCCCGCAGCGCATCGAAGGGCTGGACGGGGTCTTCTTCTCCCCGTTCCTGCACCACGGCTTCGACCACCTCTACAGCAACAGCATCCCGCTGATCCTGCTGGGCACCTTCGTCCTCGCCGCCGGCGCCCGCCGGTTCCTCTGGTCGACACTGGTCATCATCCTGGTCAGCGGCCTCGGTGTGTGGTTCACCGGCTCACCCAACTCGGTGGTGGTCGGCGCCAGCGGTGTCATCTTCGGCTACCTGGGCATCCTGCTCACCCGAGGCATCGTCGAGCGCAGCTGGTGGAACTTCGCGGTCTTCCTCCTGGTCGGTCTGCTCTACGGCTGGCAACTGGTCGGCATCCTCCCCACCGACGAGCGGATCTCCTGGCAGGGGCACCTGTTCGGCCTGCTCGGCGGGGTGGTGGCGGCGATCCTGTTCCGTCGGCGGCGACCCGCACTGGGCGGCCCGGACTACTCGGGCTCCACGCTCAGCCTGCCCTGAGGCGATTCTCCGGCGCGCCTCTGGGACATGCTTGCCCGACCGTCGCCGCCCGCTTACGGTCGAGATCAGCAAGCGTTGATCCGTGAGCGGAAAGCGACGGTACGCCATGCGCGAGGTCGATGTCGCCGTGATCGGGGCCGGTCCGGCCGGCCTCTTCGCCGCCTACTATGCCGGGTTCCGCGGGCTGTCGGTGGCGGTGATCGACGCGTTGCCCGAGCCGGGCGGCCAGGTCACCGCCATGTACCCGGAGAAGCTGATCCTCGACGTCGCCGGCTTCCCCGCGGTCAAGGGCCGCGACCTGGTGGCCAACCTGGTGGCCCAGGCGGCACCGTTCGATCCGCAGTACCTGCTCGGCACCCGGGCGGAGAAGCTCGCGTACGCCGACGGCCGCCCGGTGCTCGGCCTGGCCGGTGGCGAGCAGTTCGCGTGCGGCGCGGTCGTGGTCACCGGCGGGCTCGGCAGCTTCAGCCCTCGGCCGTTGCCGTGCGCCGACGGCGCCCCCGGCTCGGGGATCCTCTACTTCGTCACCGAGCCGACCGAGCTGACCGATCGGGACGTGCTGATCGTCGGTGGCGGCGACTCCGCGTTCGACTGGGCGCTGGCGCTGCAACCGTTGGCCCGGTCGGTGACCCTGGTGCACCGCCGGGAGAAGTTCCGGGCCCACGCCTCGACTGTCGCCCGGGTGCTCTCCCTGCCGGTGCGGGTGGTGGTCAACGCCGAGGTCACCAGGCTGCTCGGGGACGGCGCGGTGACCGGTGCCGAGGTGACAGTGCGCGGCGGCGCGACCGAGACGCTGCCGGTGGACGTCGTGGTGGCCGCCCTCGGCTTCACCGCCGACCTGGGCCCGCTCGCCGAGTGGGGGCTACGGCTGGACCGCCGGCACATCCTGGTCGACAGCGCGATGGCCACCAACCTGCCCCGGGTCTTCGCGGCCGGCGACATCACCGAATATCCGGGCAAGGTCCGGCTGATCGCCACCGGCTTCGGTGAGGCGGCGACGGCTGTCAACAACGCGGCAGTGGCCATCGACCCGAGCGCACACCTCTTCCCCGGGCACTCCTCCGACGCCGGCTGAGCGTCGGTATCTGACCCAGACCGACCCGAGTCCGGATCGAGACTGGTCGACCGGATCCTGAGAGGATGACGGGTCCCGAGACACCGCGGGACGGCGCGCCCACCACGCTGTCCTGGCTCTGCCACCCCGCAACCCTGGTCGCGCTGGTCCTGCTGCTGGTCAACGACCATGTGCTGAAGGTGGCCTTCCCTGGCCCGGTGACCGGCAAACTGAGCGACGTCGCCGGCCTGGTGCTGGCACCACCGCTTGTCGCGGTGCTGCTGACTCTCCTGGTGCCACGGCTGCCGTCCCGGGCCGCCGCGCTGGCCGGCCTGGTCGCGGTGGGTGCCGGGTTCGCGGTCGTCAAATCCAGTGGGTACGCCGCCGAACTCGCCTCTTCGGCCTGGACCGTGCTGGCCGGGCCGTCGCTGGTCCGGGCCGACCGGACCGACCTGCTCACCCTGCCGGCGCTATGCCTGTCCTGGTGGAGTTGGACGCGGTCACGTCGCCGCCCGGTGCGCCGACGGACCGCCCGGCTGGTCCGGTTGCTGGTGGTGCTGCCACCGGCGGTGCTGGCCGTGGCAGCGACCAGTGCGATCCACTACCCGTACGCGGTGGGCACCGCGATGCTCGACGGCCAACCGGCGATCTCGGTCGGCAGCGGTTACAGCGCGTCGGACTGGCCGACCAGCCCGTCGGACGGGCAGTGGGCGGTCAGCGATGACGGCGCGACCACCTGGCGGCCCGCCACCGATGACGAGAAGCAGCGGCTGTCCCGCCAGGAGACCGGGCAGCAGCAGGCGTGCGCTCCGGATGAGCCCCGGCGTTGCTACCGGGTCGTCACCGGGCACCTGCGGGTCGAGGAGAGTGACGACGCCGGTGCGACCTGGAGGGTGGCCTGGGAGGTGCCCGACGAGCAGCGGGAGGAGTTGGCCCGCCGGTCGCCGAACCCGGGCGATGTCCAGCGCCACTTCGCCTCCCGCGACCTGGTCGTCTACCCCCATCCCGGGGGCGGTCACGAGGTGCTGGTCGCCAACGGCCGGGACGGGTTTCTGCGCCGCCTGCCCGACGGTGCGTGGCAGCGCGACGGGTTCCTCTTCAAGGAGGGGCAGAGCGCCATGTCGTGGACCGATCCGCCCCGACTGGGCGGTGGCGGGCCCGGTGACCGCGGGACGGACCTGCTGCTCGCCGTCGCGTTGGCGCTGACTCTCGGCTGCGCCGTCGCCGCGCTCGCCGGTCACCTGGCTATCCGCCGTGGTGGAGGCCCGCGCTGGTGGGGGATCGCTGGCAGCGGGGCACTGCTGGTGGCGGGCATCGTGCTGGCCGCGGCGTGGGAGCGTGACGACGACATGCTGGCGTTCATGGCCGTGCCGTTCGTGCTGGCGGTGGGCGTCCTCACCGCGGTGGCCATGATCGTTCGAGCCTCCTACCAGGGTGCTCTGCGTCAGTGGATCAGGTGGGTGATCACCGGGCTTCTCCTCACCGCGTTCCTGGCCGGGCTGCCGCTCGTCGGTTGGCTGTACGGCACCCCGTCGCGGACCCGGTTCGCGGTGGCGATCGCCCTGCTGGCCCTGGTGCCGGGCGTGCTGCTGGCCACCCGGATCGCGGGGCTTGTCGACCCGGCCCGCGCGTTCGAGCGCCGGTACCCGCCGCGCCCGCACTATGCGCCCTATCCGCCGTACGGGCCCTATCCGCCTGCGCCCTACCCCGCGCGCCCGCCGACGGTGCCTGATCCGCCCTACCCGCAGCAGTGATCCGGCGGGGGCCGGTCAGCGGCGGGGGGCGGGCGGCGCCAGCGCGGCGATCAGCACCGCCACCATTGTCAGCGCGGCCCCGAGCAGGGTGTTCACACCCGGGTGCGAGGCCGCTGTGGGGAGGATCAGGTCCAGCAGGACCGCGCCCACGATCTGCCCGGCGATGGTGGCCAGACCGAGCAGCAGCACACCCGTGAAGCGCACGATCGCGGCGGCGATCGCGATGAACACGATGCCGATCGGGCCGCCCAGGTAGAGCCACGGCTCGGACGGCAGCTCACCGCCGGGCCAGCCGCGTACGGCGATGTCGATCGCGAACGCGACGAGCAGGGTGGCGGTGCCGACGGCGAAGTTCACGAGCGTGGCGGTCAACGCACTGTCGGCCGCCGCCCGGACCCGACCGTTGACGGCCTGCTGCCAGGCGATACCCACCCCGGCGAGCAGTGGTAGCAGGGCCAGCGCCAGCGCGCCCAGGTCGCCAAGACGGTCGCCGACCGCCAGGCCGACCGCCAGCACGGTGAGCACCGCTCCGGCCAGCCGCTGCCGGGTGACCGGCTGCCGTCCGGTCGGCCCGATTCCGGCCCGGTCCACGGCGAGGCTGCTGCCGGTCTGGCCGGCGACCACCGCCACGGTGAAGACCGCCACGCCCAACGTGCCGATCGTGAGGCCCTGGGTGGCCACCAGGAAAGCCCCGCACATCCCGCCGAGGCACTGCCAGGGCCGTAGCGTGCCGGTCCGCAGGGCCCGCCGCGTCGCGACCAGCCCTCGCCGACCACCGGGGGTCGCGGGCACCAGCACCAGCAGCACCAGCAGACCGATGCCGAACGACACGACCGCGGCGGCGAAACCGTCGTCGAGGCGTACCCCCAGCTCGCCGTTGATGCGCGACTGCACCGCCACCGCGACCCCGGAGGCCGACGCCAGCGCGACGCCGGTGATCCGGCGGGCGGCCGACAGGGTCTGCGGGGTCGCCGTGTCGGCGGCTGTCACTCCTGCTCGGCCAGCGGACGACCGTCGAAGTCGACGGCGGAGTAGAGCGCCAACTTCTCCAACCGGTGGTACGAGTCGATCACCCGGATGGTGCCGCTCTTCGAGCGCATCACGATCGACTGGGTGTACGCGCCGCCCGCCCGGTAACGCACCCCGCGCAGCAGGTCGCCCGAGGTGACCCCGGTCGCCACGAAGAAGCAGTTGTCGCCGGTGACCAGATCATCGGTGCCCAGCACCCGGTCCAGGTCGTGCCCGGCGGCGATCGCCTTCTCCCGCTCCTGCTCGTCGCGCGGCCACAGCTTGGCCTGCATCGCACCGCCCATGCACTTCAGCGCGCACGCGGAGATGATGCCCTCCGGGGTGCCGCCGATGCCCATCAGGACGTCGACGTCCGACTCGCCCCGGGCCGCCGCGATCGAGCCCGCGATGTCGCCGTCGGAGATGAACCGGATCCCCGCCCCGGTCCGGCGAATCTGCGTGACCAGGTCGTCGTGACGGCTCCGGTCCAGCACGCAGACGGTCACCTCGGAGACGTCGGTGCCCTTGACCTTGGCGATCCGGCGCAGGTTCTCCGCGACACCGGCGTTGATGTCGATCACGTCGGCGTACGCGGGCCCAACAGCGAGCTTCTCCATGTAGAACACGGCGCTGGGGTCGAACATCGCACCGCGCTCGGAGACGGCGAGCACCGCCACCGCGTTCGGCATGCCCTTGCTCATCAGGGTGGTGCCGTCCACCGGGTCGACGGCGACGTCCACCTCCGGGCCTGTGCCGTCGCCGACGTGTTCGCCGTTGAAGAGCATCGGGGCGTTGTCCTTCTCGCCCTCGCCGATCACCACCACACCGCGCATCTGGATCGAGTTGATCAGCTTGCGCATCGCGTCGACCGCGGCCCCGTCGCCGCCCTCCTTGTCGCCCCGACCGACCCAACGGCCGGCAGCCATCGCTGCGGCCTCGGTGACCCGGACCAGGTCGAGGGCAAGGTTTCGGTCGAGATCCTGTGGGATCCGCGTCCTGGTGTTCGTCATGACGGCTACTCCTCCTCGCGACGGTGCGGGGACGACCGGTGGCGGGGAGGCCCCCACTGCCGGCTTTGTCGCTGATCCTCACACGATGGCCGACCGGGCGTCGGCGCGGGGCGGTGATGGCCTGGATACCGCCGGTCGGGCGGCTGCGAAGATAACGGGGTGGAACCCGCACAGCCTGCCGACCGCGTACCCGCCGACAGCACGCCGCCCGACGGTCAGCCGCCGGCCGACGTCCCCGCCGGCCGCAGTGGTGAGCCCGCCGCGACCGACCCGACCCCAGCGCCGCCGGCGGTGTCCGGCAAGTCCGAGCGGTCGCCGAAGGACATGGCGATCTCGCTGCTGGTGCTGCTCGTCCCGATCGCGCTGCTCCTGGCGTTCTACCGGGGATTCCTCGGCGGCGACCAGGCCACCACAGTCGATCCTGCGCCCGCCATCGAGCAGGCACGTTCGGCGAACGTCTTCCCGGTGAGCCAGCCGCAGGGTCTCGGCGCCGACTGGAAGACGGTCAGCGCCCGCTACCAGACCGTCGAGGGCGGTGCGAACCTGCGACTCGGCTACCTCACGCCGGAGGGGCGGGGCGTCCAACTGCTGCAGAGCAGCGTCCCGGCGGACCGTCTGCTCCCCGCCGAGCTGACCAGCCAGGGCCAGCCACAAGGCCCCACCGAGCTGGCCGGTC
This sequence comes from Micromonospora sp. NPDC047753, assembly GCF_040642735.1. NCBI lineage: Bacteria > Bacillati > Actinomycetota > Actinomycetes > Micromonosporales > Micromonosporaceae > Micromonospora > Micromonospora sp. NPDC047753. Next base: position 42,463 of record NZ_JBEYSL010000003.1, read on the forward strand.
GCGCCTGGCAGCTCTACACGGCCCGGGGGAACCAGCAGGCGCTGGTCCTGCTGGAGCCGACCCGCACGGTGATCGTCGTCGGCGACGCCCGGGACAACGAACTCCGCGAACTGGCCGGCTCGCTGCGCTGACCGGACCCGGTGGAATGGCCCCGTCGGCGCTGAATCTGGGCAACTGGCCCGAAGGGTGATTGTCCGACGCGTCGACAGGGAAGAAGGAGGGGGTGATCCGGGCGCGTTGCTCGGCCCGGGTCGCGCGACGCAGCCGACGGTGCTGCTGCGTCGCCGGAGTTTCCGGCGCCGTCCAGGCCGTCGGGTGACCCCCTTGGGAGACACGTATGACTGTTCGACGACTCGGCGCCGGCCTGGTAGCCGCCGCTCTGATCACGCCCGCACTGGCCGCCTGCGCCAGCGGAACCGGCACCGCCGGATCGACGCCGTCCCCGACGGTGAGCGCGTCCGGGACGGCGAGCCCGTCCGGTGCTCCGGTCGCGGGCGACGCCAAGCAGGCCCTGCTCGACTCCACCAAGGAGATCAGCAACGGGAACTTCCGGTTCACCCTGGCCGGCGCCGGCTCGACGGCGGAGGGGCTCGTGCACCAGCCGAGCCAGAGCGCGGCGATGAAGATTGCGATCGGTGGCCCCTCGTCCGACCTGGCGATGAAGCTCGATGTGATCCACTTCAAGCCGGACAGCTGGGTCAAGCTGGAGCTGAGCGGCCCCACCGCCAACAGCCTGCCCGCCATCAAGCAGCTCAATCTCGGCAAGTACCAGCACCTCGACCAGACCCGGATCAAGGGCAACCGCAGCCTCGGCTTCGACTTCGAGAAGGTCGACCCGGCCGGCAGCGCGGTGCTCACCCAGGGCATCACCGAGGTGCGCAGCACCGGCACCGGCGCGTACGCCGGCACCATCGACGTCACCAAGGCCGCCGAGGCGGGCTCGTTGAACGCCGCCACGATCGCCGCGCTGGGCACCCAGGCGAAGACCGTCCCGTTCACCGCGAAGGTCGACCCGCAGGGCCGGCTCAGCGAGCTGGTGCTGCAGTTGCCGGCCGCCGGGCAGACCACCGCCCAGGAGATCAAGATGACGTACTCCGACTACGGTGCCGCCACCGCCGCGCAGAAGCCGCCGGCGGACCAGGTCGTCGAGGCGCCGGCCGAGCTGTACAGCCTGTTCAACTGACGTGCCGAGGTGGGGCGGCTCCGGCCGCCCCACCGGCGGTCGGTCAGGAAGCGGGCTCCTGCCGGGCGGCGTCGATCCGCGCCCGCGCACCATCCAGCCAGCGTTGACAGATCACCGCCAGCGCCTCGCCGCGCTCCCAGAGGGCCAGCGACTCCTCCAGGGACGTGCCGCCGGCCTCCAGCCGTTCCACCACCGAGGCCAGCTCGGCGCGGGCCTGCTCGTAACTGAGCCGCTCGTCCGGCCCGGCCTTCGTGTCATCAGTCATCGCGTTCATCTCAGCACACCATTCCCCACCGTGCCGCGTCGCCACTCAGCCATCGACAGTGGCGGCCAGCTCGCCGTCGGCCAGTCGTACCCGCAGCGGGTCGCCCTTGCCGACCTCCGCCGCCGCGCGGACCACGTGGCCGTCCGCGCGCTGCACGATCGCGTACCCCCGGTCGAGGGTGGCGGCGGGGGAGAGGGCGCGCAGGCGGGCGAGGGTGTGCCGCAGGTCATCCTCGGCGGCCCCGAGCCGGTGTTCCAGGCAGCGGCCGGCCCGCTGACGCAACGCGGTCAGCTCGGTCGCCCGATGCTCCACCATCACCTGGGGTCGGGCCAGCACCGGTCGGGAACGCAGCCCGTCCAGCCGGTGCGTCTCCCGGTCGACCAGGTTGCGCACCGCCCGTTCGAGTCGGTGCCGGGCCTGACCGATGAGGCGTACCTCCTCGGTGAGGTCGGGGACGACCCGCTTCGCCGCGTCGGTCGGGGTCGACGCGCGGACGTCGGCGACGTAGTCGATCAAGGGCGCGTCCGTCTCGTGGCCGATCGCGCTGACCACCGGCGTACGACAGCCGAACACCGCGCGACAGAGCGCCTCGTCGGAGAAGGGCAGCAGGTCCTCGATGCCGCCGCCACCCCGGGCGATGATGATCACGTCGATGCTCGGGTCGGCGTCCAGCACCTTGAGCGCGTCGACGATCTGTGGCACCGCGGACGGGCCCTGCACTGCCACGTTGACCGTCCGGAACTCCACGGCCGGCCAGCGCCGCCGGGCATTTGTCAGCACGTCCCGCTCGGCCGCCGACGCGCGACCGGTGATGAGCCCGATCCGGCCGGGCAGGAACGGCAGTCGACGCTTGCGGGCGCGGTCGAAGAGCCCTTCGGCGGCGAGCAGCTTCTTGAGCTTTTCCAGTCGGGCCAGCAGCTCCCCGAGCCCCACCTGACGAATCTCGTCGGCCCGCAGGCTCAGCGTGCCCCGGGCGGCGTAGAACTCGGGCTTGGCGTGCAGCACCACACGTGCGCCCTCGCGTAGCTCCGGCGCGCCGGAGTCCAGGACGTCCCGGTTGGTGGTGACGGTCAGGCTCAGATCGGCCGATGGGTCACGCAGGGTGAGGAAGACAGTGCTGGCCCCGGGGCGGCGGCTGATCTGCGCCACCTGCCCGTCCACCCACACCCAGCCCAGCTTGGCGATCCAGGCCCCCACCTTCTGGCTGACCACCCGTACCGGCCAAGGCTCCTCAGCGCTGCTCGCCCCGCTGCCCCCGCCGCTGGCCCCGCCGCTTCCCACTCGCCCGCCCTCGCTCACCCGCCCACCCTACGGACCTCCCCCGCCTGGCCCGTCGATCATGAAGTTATTGCCCTCCGTGCCGGCGTGTCGCAGCAATAACTTCATGATCAACGCAGGGATGGGTGGGGCGCGGGCCGGTGGCGGGTGGAGGGGTGGCACGTACGATGGGGTGGTGACTGAGGCTCAGGCGACTCACCGGACCGGCAAGCGCGTGCTCCTGGCCAAGCCCCGCGGCTACTGCGCGGGTGTCG